>NZ_JBWKWY010000005.1:0-288384 GCF_059422465.1 Pseudomonas sp. GW821-FHT01D09 | reverse complement strand
CGATAGCATCACCTCGGTGTATCAGTGATACCGAAGTGATGCTATCGCAGGCAAGCCAGCTCCCACAGTTGATCGCATTTCAGTCGTCTAGCTGATCAAGCCAGCTTTTCAAACTTCAAATCCCACACCCCATGCCCCAACCGCTCGCCACGGCGCTCGAACTTGGTGATCGGGCGCTCGGCCGGGCGTGGCACGCACTGGCCGTCTGCCGCCAGGTTGCGGTAGCCAGGGGCGACGTTCATCACTTCCAGCATGTACTGCGCATACGGTTCCCAGTCGGTGGCCATATGCAGGATGCCGCCCACCTTGAGCTTGCTGCGCACCAGTTCCGCGAAGGACGCCTGGACGATACGGCGCTTGTGGTGACGACTCTTGTGCCATGGGTCCGGGAAAAACAGCATCAGGCGGTCGAGGCTGTTATCGGCGATGCAGCGGTTAAGCACTTCGATCGCATCGCAGTCATAGACCCGCAGGTTTTTCAGGCCCTGGGTCAGCACGCCATTGAGCAGTGCGCCGACGCCCGGACGGTGCACTTCCACACCGATAAAGTCTTGCTCGGGCGACGCGGCGGCCATTTCCAGCAGGGAATGACCCATGCCAAAGCCGATTTCCAGGGAGCGCGGGGCCGAACGGCCAAACACCTGGTCGAAGTCCACCGGCGCCTCGGCCAGGGGCAGGACGAACAGCGGCGCGCCCTGGTCCAGGCCTTTTTGCTGGCCTTCGGTCATGCGCCCGGCGCGCATCACAAAGCTCTTGATGCGGCGGTGCTTGGACTCGTCGCCTTCTTCCACGGGGTTCGGCGTTTCGTTTGATTCAGTCATCAATGGCTCTTACTTGATCAGACCATCCAGCGGCGAGGAGGCGCTGGCATAGAGTTTTTTCGGCATACGCCCGGCGAGGTACGCCAGGCGGCCGGCGACAATCGCGTGTTTCATGGCTTCGGCCATCATGATCGGCTGTTGCGCGTTGGCGATGGCCGAGTTCATCAGCACCGCTTCGCAGCCCAGTTCCATGGCGATGGTGGCATCGGACGCGGTGCCGACGCCGGCATCCACCAGCACCGGGATCTTGGCTTCTTCGAGGATGATCTGCAGGTTGTACGGGTTGCAGATCCCCAGGCCCGTGCCGATCAGGCCGGCCAGCGGCATGACCGCGATGCAGCCGATCTCGGCCAGTTGGCGGGCGATGATCGGGTCATCGCTGGTGTAGACCATCACGTCGAAACCTTCCTTGACCAGGGTCTCGGCGGCCTTGAGGGTTTCGATCACGTTGGGGAACAGGGTTTTCTGGTCCGCCAGCACTTCCAGCTTCACCAGGTTGTGGCCGTCGAGCAGTTCACGGGCCAGGCGGCAGGTGCGCACGGCTTCGATGGCATCGTAGCAACCGGCGGTGTTGGGCAGGATGGTGTAGCGGTCCGGCGGCAGGATATCCAGCAGGTTCGGTTCGCCCGGGTTCTGGCCGATATTGGTGCGGCGCACGGCCACCGTCACGATTTCGGCGCCCGAGGCTTCGATAGCCAGGCGGGTTTCTTCCATGTCGCGGTACTTGCCGGTGCCTACCAGCAAACGCGACTGGTAGGTACGACCGGCCAGGACGAAGGGCTTGTCGCTACGAACGATGCTCATGGGAAATCCTCGAGTAGGGGTGAGGTTCTGCAGAATCCGGGTAGTTGCCCCAGGGCTAGCCGCCGCCGATGGCGTGGACCACTTCAACCTGATCGCCTTCGGTGAGGGCGGTTTCGGTGTGCTGGCTACGCGGGACGATATCCTGGTTGAGCTCCACTGCGACGCGACGTCCGGTCAGTTCCAGACGGGTCAGCAGGGCCGCGACGGTTTCACCGTCGGGCAGTTCATAGGATTCGCCGTTCAATTGAATGCGCATGCCACGGGCCGCCATCGTTTTTAGGGGCCAGCATTCTAGCCTGATCGTGACCTGAAGGTCAGCTACAAGCGTCAGGCGGTCAGTTGCAGGCGCCAGGCGGCGAGCCCCAGGCACAGCCAGCCAATCAGGAACGCCAGGCCGCCAAACGGCGTGATGATCCCCAGTTTGCCGATGCCAATGGTGGTCAGCAGGTACAGGCTGCCGGAGAACAACAAGATGCCGATGCTGAACGACACACCGGCCCAGAGCACCAGGCGCCCGGGCACATGCGCGGCCAGCAAGGCCACGCCAAACAACGCCAGGGCGTGCACCAGTTGGTAGGTCACGCCGGTGTGGAATATCGCCAGGTATTCAGCCGTCAGGCTTTTTTTCAGGCCATGGGCGGCGAACGCGCCGAGGGCAACACCGGTAAAGCCGAAAAAGGCCGCCAACATCAGAAAGCCACGCAGCATGGGGAACTCCAGTCAGACTCAAAGGGCCGGGTCTGTATAATGGCCCGCTCAACGGGTTCGGCCAAGCCATCTCTATGCTGCGTGTCCTCTTCAGTCGTTTTCTCAAAGTCGTGAAATGGTTTGTCATCGGCAGTGTTTTGCTGGTGCTGCTGTTCCGTGTCGTGCCACCACCGTTCACTGCGCTGATGATCGAGCGCAAGATCGAATCCTGGGTCGACGGCGAGCCCATCGACCTGCAACGTACCTGGGTGCCGTGGGATGAGATCGCCGATGACCTGAAAGTGGCGGTGATGGCCGGTGAGGACCAGCGTTTCCCGCAGCATTGGGGCTTTGACTTTGGTGCGATCCAGGCCGCCCTGCTGCATAACGAGCGCGGCGGTTCGATTCGCGGCGCCAGTACACTGAGCCAGCAGGTATCGAAAAACCTGTTCTTATGGGCCGGCCGCAGTTATCTGCGCAAGGGCCTGGAGGCCTGGTTTACCGGGCTGATCGAAATCCTCTGGCCCAAGCAGCGGATCCTTGAGGTGTACCTCAACAGCGTGGAGTGGGATGAAGGGGTGTTTGGCGCAGAGGCGGCGGCGCGGCATCATTTTGGGGTGAGTGCCAAGGGGCTTTCGCGCCAGCAGGCCAGCTACCTGGCCGCTGTCCTGCCCAATCCACGGGTGTGGAGTGCCAGCCATCCAACGGCGTATGTGGCACGGCGGGCGGCGTGGATTCGCCAGCAGATGGGGCAGTTGGGGGGCGCAGGCTATTTGAACGCACTGGACAACACGCGCCAGGCGCCATGGGCCAACTGACCCCCCACAGAACCTGTGGGGGCTGGCTTGAGGTTTTCAGGCACGAACAAAAATGCCCCGGTCTCTCGATCGGGGCATTTTTTTGCTCGTTCGCTGCGTATTAGGCGGCGATCGACAGTTTTAGCTTATTCATCGCGCTCTTCTCAAGCTGACGAATGCGCTCGGCCGACACGTTGTACTTTTGCGCCAGGTCGTGCAGCGTGGCTTTTTCTTCTGCCAGCCAGCGCTGGTAGAGGATGTCACGGCTGCGGTCGTCCAGCACTTCCAGTGCTTCGTGCAGGTTGTGGTTGGAGTTGTCGCTCCAATCGGCATCTTCCAGTTGACGCGCCGGGTCGTACCGGTGGTCTTCCAGGTAGTTGGCCGGCGATTGGAAGGCACTGTCGTCGTCCGCTTCGGCGGCCGGGTCGAAGGCCATGTCATGGCCGGTCAGGCGACTTTCCATCTCGCGCACTTCCCGGGGCTCCACGCCGAGGCTTTCGGCCACGCGGTGGACTTCCTCGTTGTTCAGCCACGCCAGGCGTTTCTTCTGGCTGCGCAGGTTGAAGAACAGCTTGCGCTGGGCCTTGGTGGTCGCCACTTTCACGATGCGCCAGTTGCGCAGGATGAACTCGTGGATTTCCGCCTTGATCCAGTGCACGGCGAACGACACCAGGCGCACACCCATTTCCGGGTTGAAGCGTTTCACCGCCTTCATCAGGCCGACGTTGCCTTCCTGGATCAGGTCAGCCTGGGCCAGGCCGTAGCCGCTATAGCTACGGGCGATATGTACGACAAAACGCAGGTGGGCGAGCACCATCTGCCGAGCCGCCCCCAAATCCTGCTCATAGTAGAGACTCTCGGCCAGTTCACGCTCCTGCTCGGGCGTCAGCAAAGGAATGCTGTTGACCGTGTGCACATAGGCTTCCAGGTTCGCGCCT
Source organism: Pseudomonas sp. GW821-FHT01D09 (assembly GCF_059422465.1). NCBI lineage: Bacteria > Pseudomonadati > Pseudomonadota > Gammaproteobacteria > Pseudomonadales > Pseudomonadaceae > Pseudomonas > Pseudomonas sp. GW821-FHT01D09. Next base: position 284,337 of record NZ_JBWKWY010000005.1, on the reverse strand, counting down.
GGGACCAGAGCATAAGCAGGTTGCAAAGAAGTGGTCATACGAAAAAACCTCCGACTCACATAACTCGTGCAGTTCAGCACTGCGAAAATTGACCGGGAACCGTAGGACAAGTTCCCTAAACCACTGATACGGTCAATACAAACGAAACCACATTAATCTGACATTAACTACTTCGGCGCCAGCTCACGTAGATGCCGTGCGACCGCAATCCAAGCACCGATATACCCCAACAACACCGCGCCAAGCAACAGTGATAGACCATCGGCAGCGGGTACGCCAGCCAGGGCAAAGTCACTGCCATACAAACCGGCCAGGCCGATTACCGCGTCGTTCAGCCAATCCAGGCCAAACGCCAATACGCCCCAGGACAGAATCCCCGCACCGAAGCCATAAAGCGCGCCCATATATAGAAAAGGACGACGCACATAGCTGTCTGTGCCGCCGACCAGTTTAATCACTTCTATCTCGGTGCGGCGGTTTTCAATATGAAGACGAATGGTATTGCCTATCACCAAAAGTAATGCAGAAACCAGCAACACCGTGAGGCCGAAGACAAACCGGTCGCCCAGCTTGAGAATCGCCGCCAGACGCTCGACCCACACCAGATCAAGCTGCGCCTGCTGTACCTTGGGCAGTTCAGCCAATTTTTGCCTTAATGCTTCAAGGGCCGTCTTGTCGATTTCATTGGGCGTGACCAGCACCACACCCGGCAGCGGGTTCTGCGGCAGCTCCTTGAGCGCCTCACCCAGGCCGGACTGTTGCTGGAACTCTTCCAGCGCCTGGTCGCGGCTGATGTACTCGGCCTCCGCCACGCCCGGCAGGTTCTTGATCTGCTCGCGCAGGGCCTCGCCTTCGGTAGCGCTGGCATCCAGTTGCAGGTACAGGGAAATCTGCGCCGCGCGCTGCCAGGAACCGCCCAGGCGCTCGACATTATTGAGCAGCAACGACAACCCCATCGGCAGGCTCAACGCCACGGCCATCACCAGGCAGGTGAAGAAGCTGCCAATCGGCTGCTTGCCCAGGCGGCGCAGGCTGTCCACCAGGCTGGCGCGATGGCTTTCGACCCAGGCATGCAGCAAGGTGCTGAAATCGGGGCCGTCATCATCGTCGCGTTTCTTTTTCTGCGGTTGCGGGTCGGCGGCTTTCGGCGCCACGCGCTCGGAAACTTTAGGGCTACGTGTGGCACTCATACGCCGGCCTCCCCATCACCAATCAGGCGGCCGCGCTGCAAGGTCAGCATGCGGTGGCGCATGCGCGCGATCAATGCCAGGTCGTGACTGGCAATCAACACGCTGGTGCCCAGGCGGTTGATGTCTTCAAACACGCCCATGATTTCTGCGGCCAGGCGCGGGTCGAGGTTACCGGTGGGCTCGTCCGCCAGCAGCAAGGCCGGGCGATGGACGATGGCGCGAGCAATGCCGACGCGCTGTTGCTGGCCGGTGGACAGGTCGCCGGGGTACAGGTCGGTCTTGTCCGACAGCGCCACACGCTCCAGGGCCGAATCCACACGCTTGATGATCTCGGCCTTGGACAGCCCGAGAATCTGCAATGGCAGGGCGATGTTATTGAACACCGTGCGATCGAACAGCAACTGGTGGTTCTGGAACACCACGCCGATCTGCCGGCGCAGGAACGGGATCTGCGCATTGCTGATAGTGGCCAGGTCCTGGCCCGCCAGCAGCAATTTGCCGGTAGTGGGGCGCTCCATGGCCAGCAGCAGGCGCAGCAAGGTACTTTTGCCGGCGCCGGAATGACCGGTGACAAACAAAAACTCACCACGGCGCACCCGGAAACTCAGCTCATGCAAGCCGACATGCCCGTTGGCGTAGCGCTTGCCCACCTGTTCAAAACGAATCATGAACGCTCCCGCTCGGCAAACAGTGCCTGGACAAAGGGTTCGGCCTCAAACGTGCGCAGGTCATCAATACCTTCGCCGACACCGATATAACGAATCGGCAGCCCGAATTGTTTGGCCAGGGCAAAAATCACCCCACCCTTGGCCGTGCCATCGAGCTTAGTCAACGCCAGGCCAGTCAGCTGTACCGTCTGGTGGAATTGCTTGGCCTGGCTGATTGCGTTCTGCCCGGTCCCGGCGTCCAGCACCAACAACACCTCGTGCGGCGCGTCGGCGTCGAGCTTGCCCATCACCCGACGCACTTTCTTCAACTCTTCCATCAGGTTGTCTTTGGTGTGCAGGCGACCGGCGGTATCGGCAATCAGTACATCGATGTTACGGGCCTTGGCCGCCTGCACGGCATCGAAGATCACCGAGGCGGAATCGGCGCCGGTGTGCTGGGCGATCACCGGGATCTTGTTGCGCTCGCCCCACACCTGCAATTGCTCCACGGCAGCGGCGCGGAAGGTGTCACCGGCGGCAAGCATGACTTTCTTGCCTTCCAGTTGCAGCTTCTTCGCCAGCTTGCCGATGGTGGTGGTCTTGCCGGCACCGTTGACGCCGACCACCAGGATTACGAAGGGTTTTTTCTCGACAATCACCAGCGGCGCTTCCACGGGCTTGAGCATGGCGGCCAGTTCGGCCTGCAATGACTTGTAGAGCGCGTCGGCGTCGGTGAGCTGCTTGCGCGCGACCTTCTGGGTCAGGCTCTGGATAATCACGGCAGTGGCTTCGACGCCCACGTCAGCGGTCAGCAGGCGGGTCTCGATGTCTTCGAGCAACTCGTCATCGATGATCTTCTTGCCCAGGAACAGGCTGGCCATGCCTTCGCCAATGCTCGCGCTGGTCTTGCTCAGACCTTGCTTGAGGCGGGCGAAGAAGCCGGTCTTGCTGGTTTCGGCAGGTGCGGCAACGACGGCAACAGGCTCGACCACCAGTGGCGCCGGCTCAACCACGACAGGCAGGGGCTCGACGGCGACCTGCACCGGCTCCACCACCACGGGGATCGGCGGTGTCACATGTTCGGCCTGCACATCCTCGACCAGCGCGACAGGCTCTTCAGCCACCGGCAATGGCGGCCACGGCTTGTGCTCTGGCTCTGGCGCAGCCTCCACCACCGGCTGCAGGACCGGCTCGGCGCTAGGCAGCACCACAGGCGCCGGCGTCTCAACAACAGGCTCGGCCACTGGTTCAATCGCCGGTTCCGCTTGCAGAACAGGCTCAGGTTGGACTTGCGGCTGTTCGACGACGGTTTCCTGCGGCTTTTTGCGCAGCCATCCGAACAGGCCTTTTTTCTCGCCAGCCGCAGCTGGGCTCTTCTTGTCGTCGTTGGAACCAAACATGGAGGACGGCTATCTCAAGGTAGCGACGCGCCAAGGAGGCGCCTCGGTAAATAATATTCAATGCGCAACAGACTGTTTTTTAGCCAGCTTGTTCATGCGCAGCATTGTACGAGGCGTGAATACAGCCTCAACAAATCGATTCAATATAGGACTGAAGCGATAAAATCGGCGAAAAGCGGATGAAAATCGGGAAAACCCACGAATAATTCCATCTTCACGACGACTGGATCCGAAACGATATGACCGCCGCAGTGGCCGCCGCTAATACGGATCAGTATCCTAGCACCTCCTCGCCCGCCGACGCTAAGACCAAGCGGGCAGCCCAACAGGTTTAAAAACGAATGAATGCTCTAGCCCGCCGCGCCGCAGGCCTGCTGCTCAGCACAGTTTGTCTGCCCCTTTCAGCCTTGGCTGCCGACCCACAACCCACCCATGAATTCACCCTGGACAACGGCCTCAAGGTCGTCGTGCGCGAAGACCATCGCGCCCCGGTGGTGGTCTCGCAGGTCTGGTACAAGGTCGGCTCCAGCTATGAAACCCCTGGCCAGACCGGTTTGTCCCACGCCCTGGAACACATGATGTTCAAGGGCAGCTCCAAAACCGGCCCCGGCGAGGCCTCGTTGATCCTGCGCGACCTGGGCGCCGAAGAAAACGCCTTCACCAGTGACGACTACACCGCCTACTACCAAGTGCTGGCCCGCGACCGCCTGGGCGTTGCCCTGGAGCTGGAAGCCGACCGCATGGCCACCCTGCGCCTGCCGGCCGACGAGTTCAGCCGCGAGATCGAAGTGATCAAGGAAGAGCGCCGCCTGCGCACCGATGACAACCCGATGTCCAAGGCCTTCGAGCGCTTCAAGGCCATGGCCTACCCGGCCAGCGGCTACCACACGCCGACCATCGGCTGGATGGCCGACCTGGACCGCATGAAGGTCGAGGAACTGCGCCACTGGTACCAATCCTGGTACGTGCCGAACAACGCCACCCTGGTGGTGGTCGGCGACGTGACCCCGGACGAGGTGAAAACCCTGGCCCAGCGCTACTTCGGCCCGATCCCCAAGCGTGACGTACCACCGGCGAAAAAGCCCCTGGAACTGGCCGAACCGGGCGAACGCCTGCTGACTATGCATGTGCAGACGCAGCTACCGAGCGTCATCCTCGGCTTCAACGTACCGGGCCTGGCCACCGCCGAAGACAAGCGCTCGGTCAACGCCCTGCGCCTGATCTCGGCGCTGCTCGATGGTGGCTACAGCGCACGCATCCCGAGCCAGTTGGAGCGCGGTGAAGAACTGGTGTCCGGCGCCTCGACCAACTACGACGCCTACACCCGTGGCGACAGCCTGTTCACCTTGAGCGCCACGCCCAACCAGCAGAAGAAGAAAACCGTGGCCCAGGCCGAAGCCGGGCTCTGGCGCCTGCTGGACGAGCTCAAGGCCAAGCCACCGACCGCCGAGGAACTGGAGCGTATTCGCGCCCAGGTCATTGCCGGCGTGGTCTACGAGCGCGACTCCATCACCAGCCAGGCCACGGCCATTGGCTCCCTGGAAACGGTCGGCCTGTCGTGGAAGCTCATGGACACTGAGCTGGCCGAGCTGCAAAGCGTGACGCCCGAGGATATCCAGAAGGCCGCGCGCACCTATTTCACCCGCGAACGCCTGAGTGTCGCCCATGTCCTGCCCGAGGAGACCACTCATGAGTGATCGCAAAAACAACCGCCTGGTGCTGCCCGGCCTGATCGTCGTGACCCTGGTGGCCGCGGTCGCGGTGTATATCGGTCGCCCGGACGACTCCATTGCCAGCCCGGCGCTGGAGCAGGCCAAGTCCAGCAAGACCCTGCAATCCCTGGCGGAGCTGGACGGCAAGAACCCGACCAACCGCACGCTCAACGTGCAGACCTGGAGTACCGCCGAAGGCGCCAAGGTGCTGTTCGTCGAAGCCCACGAACTGCCGATGTTCGACATGCGCATCCTGTTCGCCGCCGGCAGCAGCCAGGACGGCAACACGCCGGGCCTGGCGCTGCTGACCAACGCCATGCTCAACGAAGGCGTACCGGGCAAGGATGTGGGGCAGATTGCCGCCGGTTTTGAAGGCCTTGGCGCGGATTTCAGCAATGGTGCCTACCGCGATATGGCGCTGGTCTCGCTGCGCAGCCTCAGTGCCGCCGACAAGCGCGACGCCGCCCTCACGCTGTTCGACCAGGTGATCGGCCAGCCGACCTTCCCCGCCGACTCCCTGGCACGCATCAAAAACCAGTTGCTGGCCGGCTTCGAGTACCAGAAGCAGAACCCGGGCAAGCTGGCAAGCATCGAGCTGTTCAAGCGCCTGTATGGCGACCATCCCTATGCGCACCCCAGCGAAGGCACGCCTGAAAGCGTTCCGGCCATTACCCTGGCACAGCTGAAGGCCTTCCACGCCAAGGCCTACGCCGCCGGCAACGCGGTGATCGCGATGGTTGGCGACCTGTCCCGCACCGAGGCCGAGGCCATGGCGGCCAAGGTGTCCGCATCCCTGCCCAAGGGCCCGGCACTGGCGAAGATCGCCGAGCCGAGCGAGCCCAAGGCCGGCCTGGGCCATATCGAATTTCCATCCAAGCAGACCCACCTGTTGTTCGCACAACTGGGCATCGACCGCGCCGACCCGGACTACGCCGCCCTGTCCCTGGGCAACCAGATCCTTGGCGGCGGTGGCTTTGGCACCCGCTTGATGAGCGAAGTACGCGAGAAGCGCGGCCTGACCTACGGCGTCTACTCGGGCTTCTCGCCGATGCAGGCCCGTGGCCCGTTCATGATCAACCTGCAGACCCGCGCCGAAATGAGCGGCGGCACCTTGCGCCTGGTGGAGCAAGTGTTGGCCGACTACCTCAAGACCGGCCCGACGCAAAAAGAACTGGATGACGCCAAGCGCGAGTTGGCCGGCAGCTTCCCGCTGTCCACCGCGAGCAACGCCGATATCGTCGGGCAACTGGGCGTCATGGGGTTCTACAACCTGCCGCTCAATTACCTGGAAGATTTCATGAAGCAATCCCAGGCCCTGACCACCGAACAGGTCAAGGCTGCACTGAACAAGCACTTGAGTAGCGATAAAATGGTGATCGTGACCGCAGGTCCCACCACCGCGCAAAAGCCACTACCGCCCCCCACTGATAAACCTGCCGAGCAGCCGCTCGGGGTTCCGGAGCATTAATGGCTAGTCCATCCCGCCCTAAAAAACCTGTCCATAACGTTCACAACGGTGTGGGCCAATTGCGCATCATTGGCGGCCAATGGCGCAGCCGCAAGCTGAGCTTCCCCGACGTGGTGGGCCTGCGTCCGACCCCGGACCGAGTCCGCGAGACCCTGTTCAACTGGCTCGCGCCGTACATCGAAGGGGCCAAGGTGCTGGACCCGTTCGCCGGCAGCGGCGCGCTGTTCCTCGAATCCCTGTCCCGTGGCGCCGCCCTGGGCCAGGCCCTGGACGCGAGCAACGTGGCGGTGTCCAGCCTGCGCGAACACCTGGGCACCCTGCGTTGCACCACCGGTCACGTCCAAACCGCCGATGCCTTGCGCTACCTGGAAACCCAGCCGGCCAGCGCATTCGACGTGGTGTTCCTCGACCCGCCGTTCAACCAGAACCTGTTGCCGACCGTCTGCACCCTGCTGGAAGAACGCCAATGGCTGGCCGATGACGCCTGGGTCTACACCGAAAGCGAAACCGCGCCGTCGACCCTGGGCCTGCCGGGCAACTGGCGCCTGCACCGCGAGCAAAAATCCGGGCGGGTGTATTACGCATTGTGGCAACGTACGGCTCTGGCCCACTAAAAACACTGTAGGCACGAGCTTGTCGGGCAAGCCTGCTAATGCCGTTCAGTTAAGCGCAGATCCCCTGTGGGAGCGGGCTTGCCCGCGATAGCGGTATGTCAGTTAACAACTGTGTTGGCTGATCCACCGCCATCGCAGGCAAGCCCGCTCCCACATTTGATCTGCGCTGCTTTGAGCATTGCGTTCGCTTAACTGATCGGCATTAGGGCAAACCCGCTCCTGCAGGACAGGTATTCATGACACCGCTAGCCAATCGCTTCACTCCCGCCTTCGGCCTCGGCAACCCCCATCTGCAAACGCTGTGGGGCCCGCTCTGGCGCCCCACCACCCACCTCGAACGCCAGCGCGAGCGCCTGTGGCTGGAGGATGGCGACTTTCTTGACCTTGACTGGCACGGCCCCCACGACCCGCATGCGCCCTTGGTGCTGGTGCTGCACGGGCTGACCGGCTCGTCCAATTCGCCCTACGTCGCCGGCCTGCAAAAAGCCCTGGCCAGCCAGGGCTGGGCCAGCGTCGCGCTGAATTGGCGGGGTTGTTCCGGCGAACCCAACCTGTTGGCCCGCAGTTACCACTCCGGCGCCAGTGAAGACCTGGCCGCCGCCATCGCGCACCTGCGGGCCAAGCGCCCCTTGGCGCCGCTGTATGCCGTGGGTTACTCCCTGGGCGGCAATGTGCTGCTCAAGCACCTGGGCGAAACCGGCGACAGCTCTGGCCTGCAAGGCGCGGCAGCGGTATCGGTGCCGTTTCGCCTGGACCAGTGCGCCGACCGCATCGGCCTGGGCTTTTCCCGGGTCTATCAGAAGCACTTCATGCGCGAGATGCTCGGCTATATCCGGGTCAAGCAGCGCCAGTTCCTGCAGGATGGGCGTGAAGACGCACTGAAAACCCTGGCGGAGCTGGGCTCACTGGAGAAAATGCGCACGTTCTGGGATTTTGATGGGCGCGTCACCGCACCGCTGCATGGCTACCTGAGCGCCGAGGACTATTATCGGCGGGCGTCGAGTCGTTACTTCCTCGGGGCGATCCGTACGCCGACGCTGATCATCCAGGCGGCGGATGATCCTTTTGTGTTTGCCCACAGCCTGCCCCAGGCCAGCGAACTGTCGGACTGCATCGAGTTTGAACTGCAGGCCAGGGGCGGGCATGTGGGGTTTGTCGAGGGTTCGCTGAAACAGCCGGGTTACTACCTGGAGCGGCGGATCCCGCAATGGCTGCTGTCTCAACTCGATCCATAAAGTGGGAGCTCAGTCGCCGGTTGCGATTTGTCGCTGCGGATCAGTGATCCACTCACTCCACGACCCCGCATACAACTTGCCCAACGGATACCCCGCCAGGCTCAGGGCAAACAGGTTGTGGCACGCCGTCACACCCGAGCCGCAATACGCCACCAATTCCTGGGGCGAGCGGCCTTGCAGTTTTTCAGCAAACCGTTGCTTGAGCTGCGACACCGGCAAGAAGCGCCCGTCACTGCCCAGGTTCTCGCTGAACGCCGCACATTGCGCGCCGGGAATATGCCCGGCAATCGGGTCGATGGGTTCCACTTCACCGCGAAAACGCGGCAAGGCACGGGCATCGATCAGGGTCAGGCCCGGTTGGCCCAGGCGTTTTTGCAGGTGTTCAGCGTCCAGCAGCAGATGGTCGTCCGGGCTGCCAGCAAAGGTGCCCGGCTCGGTGCCAGGTGCATCCAGGCTCAGGGGGAAACCCGCGGCGTGCCAGGCCTTCAGGCCACCATCGAGGATCGACACCCCGTCGCGCTTGCCCAGCCAGGCCAGCAGCCACCAGGCACGGGCGGCAAATGCGCCAGGGCCGTCGTCATACAGCACGATCTCGCTGTCGGCATGGATGCCCCAGGCCTGCAACTGCCGGACCAGCACCTGGGCCGCCGGCAGCGGATGGCGGCCGGTCACGCCCTTGATCACCGGCCCGCTGAGGTGGCGCTCCAGGTCCGCATACTGCGCCCCTTCGATATGCCCCTCGGCATAGCTGCAACGCCCGTAATCCGGGTCTTCCAGGGCAAAGCGGCAGTCGAGGATGACTAAGCCGGCGCGCTGCTGGCGCTCGGCCAGTTGTTGCGGGCTGATCAGTTGTGCAAGCGGCATAACGGACTCCTGGAAATACGTTCGGGAAAGGGCCTACTTCACTTCTTCCAGTGCCTGACTTAACGGCACATAAAATTCCTTGAACAGCGCGTCCACGGCTTCTTTAGCCTGCGGCGTAATAAACCCTGCCTCCAGCACCAGCACCTGGTACACCCCGCGTTTGATCGCCTCGGCGCTCAGGTGCGCGGAGTTTTCATTGGTGGTGCACAAAAAGCGCACCCAGGAGGTGAGGATAATCCAGGCGTTGAGGGTCAGGGCTTCGGTCTGCACCGGGTCCATGTTCAGGATCCCGGCCTCGACAAACCCCCGGTAAATCGCGCCGCCCTGGATCAGGCAGCGCTGGGAAAAACGCCGGTAGCCGGTGGCCAGCTCCGGGTCGCTCTCCAGCAGATGCTCAAGGTCACGGTGCAGAAAGCGGTAGCGCCACATGCCGGCCAGTACCGCCTGCAAGTAAAAACGCTTGTCTTCGACCACCATGGCGCGCCCCTGGGGTGGGCGCAGGAAGCTGTCCACCAGGGCTTCGTACTCGCGAAACAGCACCGCGATAATCGCCTGCTTGTTCGGGAAGTGGTAGTACAGGTTGCCCGGGGATATTTCCATGTGGGCGGCAATATGGTTGGTGCTGATGCTGCGCTCGCCCTGCTGGTTAAACAGCTCCAGGCTGGTTTGCACAATACGTTCGCTGGTCTTTACTCGTGGTGCCATGGGGTATCGGCTTCTTGAATCCTGATGCAAACATCTTACGGTCTATCCTTGCCAGGATAAAACTGCATGTTGATGCGATGTCATTTGACAAATTAGAGCAATAACTCTAAAAACGCAGGTAGACCAATAATATCCTGGAGCTGCGTCATGTCTGCCAACGTTGCTTACCTGCAAGACTCCCAGGCGCTGGGCCAACTCCAGAGCCTGTTCGACGCCCAGCGTCGCGCCTACGCGGCCAACCCGATGCCGCCAGCGGCGCAGCGCCAGCAGTGGCTCAAGGCGCTGCGCGACCTGCTCAGCGATGAGCGCCAGGCGCTGATCGAGGCCATCAGCAACGATTTCAGCCATCGCAGCGCCGATGAAACCCTGTTCGCCGAGCTGATGCCCAGCCTGCACGGCATCCATTACGCCAGCAAACACCTCAAGGGTTGGATGAAACCCTCGCGTCGTGCAGTAGGTATAGCCTTCCAGCCGGCGTCTGCCAAAGTGATCTATCAACCCCTGGGCGTTATCGGGGTGATCGTGCCCTGGAACTACCCGTTATACCTGGCCATCGGCCCGCTGGTCGGTGCGTTGGCGGCGGGCAACCGGGTGATGCTCAAGCTCAGCGAGTCCACCCCGGCCACTGGCCAGTTACTCAAGACCCTACTGGCGCAAATTTTCCCCGAAGACCTAGTGTGCGTGGTGCTCGGCGAAGCGGAAGTGGGCATGGCGTTTTCCAAACTGCCTTTCGATCACCTGCTGTTCACCGGAGCCACCAGCATTGGCAAGCATGTGATGCGCGCCGCCGCCGAGCATCTGACCCCGGTCACCCTGGAGCTGGGCGGTAAATCCCCGGCGATTGTCTCGGCCGATGTGCCCCTCAAGGACGCTGCCGAACGGATCGCCTTCGGCAAGGCGCTGAATGCCGGGCAAACCTGTGTGGCGCCAGACTACGTGCTGGTTCCCGAAGACCGTGTGGAGGGCTTCGTCGAGGCCTACACCCAGGCGGTGCGCGGGTTTTATCCGACCCTGGCCGACAACCCGGACTACACCGCCATCATCAACGAGCGGCAACTCGCCCGGCTCAATGCCTACGTCAAGGACGCCACCGACAAGGGCGCGACCCTGGTGCCGCTCTATGACCAGGGCCAGGCCCGGCGCATGGCCCATAGCCTGCTGCTGAATGTCAGCGATGACATGACCGTGATGCAGGACGAGATTTTCGGCCCGGTGCTGCCCATCGTGCCCTATCGCGGCATCGACCAGGCCTTTGCCTACATCAACCAGCGCCCTCGCCCACTGGCGTTGTATTACTTCGGCTACAACAAGGCCGAACAGAATCGCGTGCTCCACGAAACCCATTCCGGTGGCGTGTGCCTGAACGACACCCTGTTGCATGTGGCCCAGGACGATATGCCCTTTGGCGGCATCGGCCCGTCGGGCATGGGCCATTACCACGGCCATGAAGGCTTCCTCACGTTCAGCAAGGCCAAGGGCGTGCTGATCAAGCAACGCCTGAATGCAGCCAAGCTGATTTACCCGCCATATGGCAAAGCCATCCAGAAACTGATCCAGAAGCTGTTCGTGCGCTAACACCGTGACCACCGGGACCACAATAAAAATGAACCCTAGCCTGACTGAATCACCCGCGCTGTCGCGGCGCGGCGTCTTGAAAATCGGCCTGTGCGCCAGCGCCTTCCTGGCCACCGCAGGCCTTGGCGCCAGCCTCAGCGGCTGCTCCAGCAGCACGCCGGCCAGCGGCTTTGCCATGCTGCGCAACAGCGACCTGCCGTTTTTGCGCGCAGTGATCCCGGTGTTACTGGAAGGCGCGGCCAGCGCCGAGGTGGTGGCAGCGGGTATTGAAGACACCCTGAAAAAACTCGATTACAGCCTGCTGCACCTGTCGCCGGAGATGTTCAAGCTGACCCAGCAGTTGTTCGACGTGCTGGGCATGGCCGTCACCCGTGGCCCGCTGACCGGCATCTGGGGCAGTTGGGAAAATGCCAGCGGCGAGCAAATCCGCAACTTCCTGCATCGCTGGGAAAACAGCTTCCTCAACCTGCTGCGCATGGGCCAGGGCTCGCTGCTCAAGCTGGTGATCATGGCCTGGTATTTCCGGCCCGAGTCCTGGGCCCATTGCGGGTACCCCGGGCCACCGAAAATCTGACCGTGATAGCTCCTACACGTCATGACCGCTGATAAAAACAAGAGAACAAGCTGATGCCCGTACCTGATGTGTTCCGCGATGGCATGGCCCGCGGCTGGAAGACCCATAATGGTGCTGCCCTCGACCAGGACCTGACGCTGGAAGCCGATGTCGCGATCATCGGCAGCGGCGCAGGCGGCGGCACTACCGCAGAGATTCTCAGCGCCGCCGGCTACAAGGTGCTGCTGATCGAAGAAGGCCCGCTCAAGACCAGCAGCGATTTCACGCTGCTGGAAGACGAGGCCTACGCCAGCCTGTACCAGGAAGGCATCGGCCGCATGAGCAAGGACGGCGCCATCACCATCCTGCAGGGCCGCGCCGTGGGCGGCACCACGCTGATCAACTGGACGTCGAGCTTTCGCACACCCGACCCGACTCTGGCCCACTGGGCCAGCGAATACGCGGTCAAGGGCCACAGCAGTGCCGAGATGGCGCCATGGTTTGCAAAGATGGAGCAACGCCTGGGCATCGCGCCCTGGGCCCTGCCGCCCAACGCCAACAACGATGTGATCCGCAAAGGCTGCGAAAAACTCGGCTACAGCTGGCACGTGATCCCGCGCAACGTGCGCGGCTGTTTCAACCTGGGCTATTGCGGCATGGGCTGCCCGGTCAACGCCAAGCAATCGATGCTGGTGACCACCATTCCCTCGACCCTGGAGCAAGGCGGCGAGTTGCTGTACCTGGCCCGCGCCGAGCGCCTGAAATTCAGCGGCGACACCATCACCAGCCTCGAATGCGTGGCCATGGATGCGCGCAGCGTAGCGCCCACCGGCCGCAAGGTCACGGTCAAGGCCAGGCATTACGTGCTGGCCGGCGGCGGGATCAACAGCCCGGCGCTGCTGATGCGCTCGGACGCACCCGACCCCCATTCGCGCCTGGGCAAGCGCACGTTCCTGCATCTGGTGAATTTTTCTGCGGGGTTGTTCGACGAGGTGATCAACCCGTTCTATGGCGCACCGCAGTCGATTTACTCCGACCACTTCCAATGGCAGGACGGCACCACCGGTAAAATGTCCTACAAACTCGAAGCCCCACCCCTGCACCCGGCCCTGGCCAGCACGCTGTTCGGTGGCTATGGCACGCAGAACGCCCTGGACATGGGCCAGTTGCCCAACACCCACGCCATGCTGGCGCTGCTGCGCGACGGCTTCCACCCCGACAGCCAGGGCGGCAGCGTCGGCCTGCGCGGCGATGGCACGCCGGTGCTCGACTATGAAGTCTCGCCCTACGCCTGGGACGGCCTGCGCCGGGCGTTCCACAGCATGGCCGAGATCCAGTTTGCCGCCGGCGCCAAGTCGGTCAAGCCGCTGCACCACGATGCGCGCTACGTCAGCACGCTGGCCGAGGCCCGCAGCCTGATCGACGGCCTGAACCTGGAACTGCATCGCACCTGCCTGGGCAGCGCCCATGTGATGGGCGGTTGCGCGATGGGCGAAGAGCCGAAAAATGCCGTGGCCGACAGCCTGGGGCGGCATCACCAGTTGCGCAATCTGTCGATCCACGATGGCTCGCTGTTCCCCACCAGTATTGGCGCCAACCCCCAGCTTTCGGTGTATGGCCTGACGGCGCAACTGGCGACAGCACTGGCCGAACGTCTGAAAACAGCATGAAAAAACCAGGTATTCGCGGTGTCTATAGTGCTTTCTTCTGCATAAGTTGACTTGGCCGACCGGGATGGCTGCGATACCATCCGGTTCCCCAACGGACTCCGCCAGGACGACGCGATGAACCGAGTGTTGTACCCAGGTACCTTCGACCCGATTACCAAAGGCCATGGCGATCTGGTCGAACGCGCCTCGCGCTTGTTCGACCATGTGATCATCGCGGTCGCGGCCAGCCCCAAGAAAAACCCGCTGTTTCCCCTGGAACAGCGTGTGGAGCTGGCCCGCGAGGTCACCAAGCACCTGCCCAACGTTGAAGTGGTGGGCTTTTCGACGCTGCTGGCGCATTTTGCCAAGGAGCAGAACGCCAATGTCTTCCTGCGCGGGCTGCGGGCGGTGTCGGACTTCGAGTATGAATTCCAGCTGGCCAATATGAACCGCCAACTGGCGCCGGACGTGGAGAGCCTGTTTCTTACACCGTCGGAACGTTATTCGTTCATTTCTTCGACCCTGGTGCGGGAAATCGCGGCATTGGGCGGGGATATCACCAAGTTTGTGCACCCTGCGGTCGCCGATGCGCTGACGCTGCGCTTCAAGAAGTAAGACCGCTCGACCGGCGCCCGCTCGCACTGCGGGCGCCAATGCGGCACAATTGCGCGCATTAGTTTTTCAGATGCCTTGGCAGAGTGCCCTGGCAGGAGTTTCCATGTCCCTGATCATCACCGACGATTGCATCAACTGCGACGTCTGCGAACCCGAGTGCCCGAACGCTGCCATTTCCCAGGGTGAAGAGATCTACGTGATCGACCCCAACCTGTGCACCCAGTGTGTCGGCCACTACGACGAACCCCAGTGCCAGCAAGTGTGCCCGGTCGATTGCATCCCGCTGGATGAGGCACACCCCGAGACTGAAGAGCAGTTGATGGAGAAGTACCGGTTGATTACCGGCAAGGCCTGAGACCTTGTGGTGGCTGGGCGGGCCTCATCGCGGGCAAGCCCGCTCCCACATTTTGACTTGTGAACACCTTCAAATGTGGGAGCTGGCTTGCCTGCGATGAGGCCATTCGCAGCACCCGCGAACCTCAGCTCTGGCACTTGGGGCAAAACACACTCGCCCGCTGCCCCAGCATCACATTGCGCAGCTCAGTCCCGCAGACCTTGCACGCCTCGACGCCCCGGCCGTAGACGAACAGTTCCTGCTGGAAATACCCCGGCTGGCCATCGCCACCGATAAAGTCGCGCAAGGTCGTCCCGCCGCGCTCGATGGCGGCCGCGAGGATGCGTTTGATCTCGATCGCCAGTTTCAGGTAACGCCCACGGGAAATGCCCTTGGCCTCCCGGCGCGGGTCGATCCCGGCGGCAAACAGCGCCTCGGTCGCATAGATATTGCCCACCCCCACCACCACCGCGTTGTCCATGATGAACGGCTTGACCGCCATGGAGCGCCCACGGGACAGCTGGAACAGACGCTCGCCGTCAAACAGGTCGGTCAACGGCTCCGGCCCCAGGCGCAGCAGCAGTTCGTGGTTGTGCGGGTCCTGGCTCCAGAGCATCGCGCCAAAGCGCCGGGGGTCGGTGTAGCGCAGGGCCAGGCCCGATTCCAGCTCGATATCCACATGTTCATGCTTGGCCGCCGGCAAACCGACTTCCACCAGGCGCAAATTGCCCGACATGCCCAAGTGGCTGATCAAGGTGCCGACTTCGGCATTGATCAGCAGGTACTTGGCCCGCCGCTCCACCAGCACGATGCGCTGCCCGGACAGGCGCACATCCAGGTCTTCGGGGATCGGCCAGCGCAGGCGCCGTTCACGTACGACGACCCGGCTGACCCGCTGGCCTTCCAGGTGCGGCGCAATCCCGCGCCGGGTGGTTTCGACTTCTGGCAGCTCAGGCATATTCGTCTCGCAATAGAAAGGTTAGTGCGCGCCCAACTCGCGGATCGACAACTTCAGGCTCTCGAAGTCGTAGTCTGACAGGCCCACGTAATCCAGCACCAGATGGCCGATGCTGTCCCATTCATGGTCAACCACCTGGTTGCCCAGTACCCGATAGGACGCGCAGATATGCTCGGCCATCTTCAAAATTGCCAGCAGGTTTTTCAACGGGCTGTTGCGCGCCGACTCATCGCTGAAAATCGCCAGGGCGTTGTGGTGGTTGGCGATGGCGTTGGTCACATGCTCCGGCAGGCGCCAGGACTTGGCGGTGTAATAACCCACCACCGCATGGTTGGTATGGAACGCGCTGTTCTCGGTGTCGACCACCCGGCATTCGG
The DNA here is from genome assembly GCF_059422465.1 of Pseudomonas sp. GW821-FHT01D09. Lineage (NCBI taxonomy): Bacteria > Pseudomonadati > Pseudomonadota > Gammaproteobacteria > Pseudomonadales > Pseudomonadaceae > Pseudomonas > Pseudomonas sp. GW821-FHT01D09. Next base: position 268,441 of record NZ_JBWKWY010000005.1, on the reverse strand, counting down.
GCCCCGCCTTGGCGTAGGCATCCTCCAGCACGTTCATGTAGTCGGGGAAGCGCTTGAGCATCAGCGGCACGCCACAATCATGGAACAGGCCCAGGGCGTAGGCTTCGTCCACCGCCTGGGAGCCGGTGCGCTTGGCCAGGGTCAGGCAGGTCATTGCCACATCCTGGGCGGTGTCCCAGAAACGGTTGAGGGTGACGATGGTGTCATCGCTCATCTCGCCCTTGATCGACTGGGCATTGATCAGGTTGACGATGGAGCGGCTGCCCAGCAGGTTGACTGCGCGTTGGATCGAGGCAATTTTGTTGCTCAGGCCGTAATACGGCGAGTTGACGATTTTCAACAACGAACCGGACAGGCCCGGGTCTTGGGAGATCAGCCGGGCAATCACTTCCAGGTCTGGATCGGGCATGTACTGCTCCATCTGCAAATCCACCATGATTTGCGGTTGGGGCGGCACGCTGATGCCTTGCAGGGCCTGCTGGATCTGTTCGGCGGAAAGCTCTTGGGACATAAATACACACTCTAGGCTAGGCGCGAATTCTAACCTCTAAGCAAAGCTGACCGACACCTCAAAAACCCGAACCGAACCGCGATCAAATGTGGGAGCTGGCTTGCCTGCGATTGCATCACCGCCGTACGTCAGATACACCGCGCCGTCTGCATCGCAGGCAAGCCAGCGCCCACATGAACCGGTGCGCAAAGGGTATACTCCCGCTCTTTTTTCCGGAGCGACGTCATGTCCCTGCCAAGCCTGCGTCTCAAAGCCAACGCCGATCGTCGTTTGCGCAACGGCCACCTGTGGGTCTACAGCAACGAAATCGACGTGGCCGCCACCCCACTCCACGGCTTCCAGGCAGGCGACCAGGCCATCCTCGAAGCGGCCGGCGGCAAGACCCTGGGCATCGTGGCCATGAGCCCGAACAACCTGATCTGCGCGCGCCTGCTGTCGCGCGACATCAAGTTGCCGTTGGACAAGTCGCTGCTGGTGCACCGCCTCAACGTCGCCCTGTCCCTGCGCGACCGCCTGTTCGACAAGCCGTTCTACCGCCTGGTCTACGGCGATTCCGACCTGTTACCGGGCCTGGTGGTCGACCGTTTTGGCGATATCCTGGTGGTACAGATCGCCTCGGCGACCATGGAAGCCCATAAAGAAGACGTGATCGCGGCCCTGACCCAAGTGCTCAAGCCCAGCGGCATCCTGTTCAAGAACGATTCCGCCGCGCGTGATGCCGAAGGCCTCAACCGCTACGTCGAAACCGTATTCGGCCTGGTGCCAGAGTGGGTCGCCCTGGAAGAAAACGGCGTGCAATTCGAGGCCCCGGTGATCCAGGGCCAGAAGACCGGCTGGTTCTACGACCACCGCATGAACCGCGCCCGCCTGGCCCCGTATGCCAAGGGCAAGCGCGTACTGGACCTGTACAGCTACATCGGCGGCTGGGGCGTGCAAGCCGCAGCGTTCGGTGCCAGTGAAGTGTTCTGCGTCGATGCCTCGGCCTTCGCCCTGGATGGCGTAGAGCGCAACGCCGCACTGAACGGCGTTGCCGAGAAAATGACCTGCATCGAAGGCGACGTGTTTGAAGCGTTGAAAGAACTGAAAGCCAGCGAAGAACGCTTCGACGTGATCGTCGCCGACCCACCGGCCTTCATCAAGCGCAAGAAAGACATGAAGAATGGCGAAGGCGCCTACCGTCGCCTGAACGAGCAAGCCATGCGCCTGCTCAGCAAGGACGGCATCCTGGTCAGCGCCTCGTGCTCCATGCACCTGCCCGAAGACGACCTGCAAAACATCCTGCTGACCAGCGCCCGCCACCTGGACCGCAATATCCAGATGCTCGAACGCGGCGGCCAGGGCCCGGACCACCCGGTGCACCCGGCGATTGCCGAGACGCGGTATATCAAGAGCATTACGTGCCGGTTGTTGCCCAATAGCTAAGTAACACGCAGAGCAAAGGTGGGAGTGGGCTTGCTTGCGATAGCGGTGTATCAGTTACAGATTTTTAATCTGTTACGCCGCTATCGCAGGCAAGCCAGCTCCCACCTTTTTTGCGCCGTGTCAGAAAGATTTTTCCTACTGTCGCCAGCCACGCACCCCCAGGAAATTTCCCTCAAAGGTTTTGATTGAATTCCACTTTTTGCAGACTAGTATCGGTTTCTGGCTTCACTGCGGAAAACAAAAACAATGTCTGACTCCACCTGCTCGCCCGTCCTCGATGGCCCAGCCAAACGCCAGTATCTTTCCCGCTTCACCCTCATCACCTGCATTGCCCTGATCAGCTTCTTCCCGATCAATATCCTGCTGCCTTCATTTCCGGCCCTCGCCGCCAGGTTCGACACGCCCAGCGCCAATGTCGCGCTGTCCATCAGCCTGTTTACCCTGGTCTTTTCGATCTCCCAACTGATCGCCGGCCCACTCTCGGATAAATGGGGGCGCAAGGAAGTCCTGCTTGGCTGCATCACACTGTCGATCCTGGGGGCGATAGGCTGCACGCTGGCACCGGACTACCTGACCTTCCTGCTGTTTCGCAGCGTGCAGGCCATGGGCTGTGGCTTCTTCGTGCTGGGCCACGCCCTGGTGGAGGACCTGTTCGAGGAGCAGGACCGGGCCCGCGTGCGCCTGTATTACATGACCCTGAGCGGCTCGTTCGTCGCTCTTTCACCGCTGATCGGCTCCTGGCTGCAAACCACCTTTGACTGGCAAGGCAGCTTCTACGGGTTCGCGGTGATGGCATTGGGCATGTTGATCCATGCGTTGTGCATCCTGCCGTCCAAGTCCGCCAGCCCCCATCGCGCATCGGTGTCGATCATCGCCACCTTGAAAGCCGTGGCCGGCAATCGGGACTTCCTGCGCTACTGGTGGATCGCCGCACTGGTGTTCGCCTGCTACTTCGCCTTGATCAGCGTCACACCGCTGATGTTCATGGATGGGCTGAAACTGTCCGAATACCAGTACGCCCTGGTGCTGATGGTCTACGGCGTGGCCTATCTGCTGGGCGGCGTGGCGGCCTCGTTTCTGCAAAAACGCATCTCGCTGGCCCGGCAAATCAATATCGGCCTGGGGTTACTGCTGGTGGCCGGTGTGCTACTGATGCTGATCGTCAGCCTGGATGCCATCACCACCATAACCCTGCTGATCCCGATGCTGATCAGCGCCCTGGCCGTGACCCTGGTGCGCCCGGCGGCCATTTCGGCGGCGATGCTGCTGTTCTCAAGCAGCGCGGGCACCGCCGCCTCGGCGGGCAACAGCATCATGTTCCTGACGGCCGCTATCAGCAGCGCCGCCCTTGCACAAACCGGAACGCATTTGCTGATGACCATTGCTGCAAGCTTTATCGTCTTCAGCCTCTGGGGCTGGCTGACAAATACGCGGGTCGGGCGATAAAGCCCCGGACATGCTTCTCGCCATTCCCTCCCGCCGCCAGCGGTGTAGAATCGACCCTATTCATCGCCAGTCATCCCCCGGCGGGTTTATGAGCTCAAGGCCAATGCGCACGGCGATCCCGTAGCGTTTGCGGCAACCTCCGGACACACGGCTATTTCTGAGTGTTCCAGACGTCAATAGAAGCTCACTCCCCTATTTAGTACCTGATTAGCCGCCCGGAGTGCTCCATGCCAGATTACCGCTCGAAAACATCCACCCATGGCCGCAACATGGCCGGCGCCCGCGCACTGTGGCGTGCCACGGGGATGAAAGATGACGACTTCAAGAAGCCGATCATCGCGATTGCCAACTCGTTCACCCAGTTCGTACCGGGCCACGTCCACCTCAAGGACCTGGGCCAACTGGTCGCCCGCGAGATCGAACGCGCTGGCGGCGTGGCCAAGGAATTCAACACCATCGCCGTGGATGACGGCATCGCCATGGGCCATGACGGCATGCTCTATTCCCTGCCGAGCCGCGAGATCATCGCCGACTCCGTGGAGTACATGGTCAACGCCCACTGCGCCGACGCCATCGTCTGCATCTCCAACTGCGACAAGATCACCCCTGGCATGCTGATGGCCGCCCTGCGCCTGAACATCCCGGTGATTTTCGTCTCCGGCGGGCCGATGGAAGCCGGCAAGACCAAGCTCGCCTCCCACGGCCTGGACCTGGTGGATGCCATGGTCATCGCCGCCGATTCCAGCGCTTCTGACGAGAAGGTTGCGGAATACGAGCGCAGCGCCTGCCCGACCTGCGGTTCGTGCTCCGGCATGTTCACCGCCAACTCGATGAACTGCCTGGTAGAAGCCCTGGGCCTGGCCTTGCCGGGCAACGGCTCCACACTGGCCACCCACAGCGACCGCGAACAGCTGTTTTTGCAGGCCGGCCGCACCATCGTCGAGCTGTGCAAGCGTTACTACACCGAGAACGACGAGTCGGTGTTGCCGCGCAATATCGCCAACTTCAAGGCCTTTGAAAACGCCATGACCCTGGATATCGCCATGGGCGGTTCCACCAACACCATCCTGCACTTGCTGGCCGCGGCGCAAGAAGCCGAGATCGACTTCGACCTGCGCGACATCGACCGCCTGTCCCGGCATGTGCCGCAGTTGTGCAAGGTCGCGCCGAACATCCAGAAGTACCACATGGAAGACGTGCACCGCGCCGGCGGGATCTTCTCGATCCTGGGCTCCCTGGCCCGTGGCGGCCTGTTGCACACCGACCTGCCGACCGTGCACAGCCCATCCCTGGCCGCAGGCATCGCCAAGTGGGACATCACCCAGACCAACGACGAAGCCGTGCACACCTTCTTCAAAGCGGGCCCGGCCGGCATTCCGACCCAGACGGCGTTCAGCCAGTCGACCCGTTGGGACACCCTGGACGACGACCGTGAAAACGGCTGCATCCGCAGTGTCGAACACGCCTACTCCAAGGAAGGCGGCCTGGCCGTGCTCTACGGCAACATCGCCCTCGACGGCTGCGTGGTGAAGACTGCCGGCGTGGATGAGTCGATCCATGTGTTCGAGGGTCGCGCCAAGATCTACGAAAGCCAGGACAGCTCGGTGCGCGGCATCCTCGCCGACGAAGTGAAAGAAGGCGACATCGTGATCATCCGCTACGAAGGCCCGAAAGGCGGCCCGGGTATGCAGGAAATGCTCTACCCGACCTCGTACCTGAAATCCAAGGGCCTGGGCAAAGCCTGCGCACTGCTGACCGACGGGCGTTTTTCCGGCGGTACTTCGGGCCTATCCATCGGCCATGCGTCGCCAGAAGCCGCTGCCGGTGGCGCGATTGGCCTGGTGCAGGATGGCGACAAGGTGCTGATCGACATTCCGAACCGCTCGATCAACCTGTTGATCAGCGACGAAGAACTGGCTGCACGCCGGGTCGAGCAGGACAAGAAAGGCTGGAAACCGGTGGAGAAGCGCCCGCGCAAAGTCACCACCGCCCTGAAAGCCTACGCCCTGCTGGCCACCAGCGCCGACAAGGGTGCGGTGCGCAACAAGGCCATGCTCGACGGCCTGTAAGCCCCGCCCATAAAAATGCCCCGCCAAGTGCGGGGCTTTTTTTGCCTACCGAAGATCAATGTGGGAGCTGGCTTGCCTGCGATGCAGACACCACGGTGTTCCTGATACACCGAAGTCGATGCCATCGCTGGCAAGCCAGCTCCTACAGGGTTACTGGATTTCGTCAGGCTTGACGATCACCCAGTTCTTATCCGCCGTCACCGGTAACCCTTCCTTGGCCTGGGCCGCAGCATGCTTGGCGATCATGCCGTTGAGCTGGGTCATGTACTTGTCCTTGCGGTTGATCCACAAGTGGATGCCACCCTTGGCCACGTCCACATCGTGAAATAGCATGTAGCCGTCGCTGGTAGGGGTGTCGCCGCCGACCAGGACCGGTTTTTTCCATTCGTCGATGTAGGTGAGGATCGCCGCGTGCTTGCCGGCCATCCAGGTTGCCGGGGTCCACAGGTAGGGGGTCAGCTCCAGACCCAGGTTGGCTTTTTCGTCGTATTTGCCGGCGCTGATCTGCTTGCGGGCGGTTGTCAGTTCGCCGGTCTGGCGGTCCTTGAGCAAGGTGGTGACGCCAATCACGTTCTGCGGCTTGACGTTGTAGCCGTACTTCGGATCCGAGGCGACCATGCGCACCAGCTCTTCAGAGGCCGCCGTCATCACATACACGTCGATGCCGTTTTCCATCAGCCTGTTGTACAACTCGGTCTGGCCGGTGAAGATTTTCGGCGGTTGCACCTCCATGTTCTTCACCACATCGCCTTCGAAGTAGGTGACCGGCACCGGCTTGCCGCTCGCCATCAGCTCATCGACGTAGCCCTTGAGTTCCTTGAGGGTAAAGCCTGAAAACACCTGGGCGACCCACGGGTAGCAGACCATGTCGTCCACTTCGCACAGGCGATAGTAGTAACTGAACAGACTTTCCTTATGGTCGGCGGTGTCTTTAAAGGGCATAAGCTTGAGCGAAGGATCGAGACTGTCGCGGGTGATCAGGCCTTTGTTTTCCATATACGGCAGCAGCGATTCTTCGAGGTCGAAGCGGTAGCTGGTGTTGTCCATGTCGAACACCGCGTAATTGCCCTGGTTGGCGTTGGCGGCGATCATTGCATTCAGTTGCTTGGCGGCGGGTGCCGGCCAGTGTTTCAACTCGGTGGCGGCCATGACCTGGCTGGCAAGCCCCAGGCATAGCGCGGCGGCAAACAGTCTCGGCGCAAGCTTCATGTGCGTTTTCTCCCTGAGTGAAAGGCCACAACGCTAGCAAATCCTTGTGACGGTTTCCGGCACCAGCACGACGGTCTGCGTCCTGATACCGCCACCCATTTATCTCTAGGCGCCGATCCCTTATTCCAAAAACGACAGTAGTCATTCCATAACGGTATTAAATCAATATATTTCAAGCTGTTAGGCTTTCCGGTTCGCAGTCGCACGCTCAGGCGACTGGCAGCCATTTACTTGGAGCTTCAATGAATCTGCCGCTGATTCTCAATTTGCTGGTGTTCCTGGCGTTATTGCTGGGCCTGGCCCAAACCCGTCACACCCACTGGAGCCTGGCCAAAAAGGTCCTGCTCGCACTGGTACTCGGGGTGGTGTTTGGTGGAGTGCTACACACCATTTACGGTGCCGGCCACCCGGTGCTCAAGGCCTCGATCAGTTGGTTCGACCTGGTGGGCAATGGTTATGTGCAACTGTTGCAGATGATCGTGATCCCGCTGGTGTTCGCCTCGATCCTCAGCGCCGTGGCCCGCCTGCATAACGCCGCGTCCCTGGGCAAGATCAGCTTCCTGACCATCGGCACGCTGCTGTTCACCACCGCCATCGCGGCGCTGATCGGTATCGGCCTGACCAACCTGTTCGGCCTCACCGCCGAAGGCCTGGTGGCCGGCACCCAGGAACTGGCGCGCCTGCAGGTGATCCAGAGTGACTATGCGGGCAAGGTCGCCGACCTGAATATCCCGCAGTTGCTGCTGTCGTTCATCCCGCAGAACCCGTTTGCCGACCTGGCCCGGGCCAAGCCGACGTCGATTATCAGTGTGGTGATCTTCGCTGCGTTCCTGGGGGTTGCCGCGCTGCAACTGCTCAAGGATGACGTGGAAAAAGGCCAGAAAGTGCTGAACGCCATCGACACCCTGCAAGCCTGGGTGATGCGCCTGGTGCGCCTGGTGATGAAGCTGACCCCCTACGGCGTGCTGGCGCTGATGACCAAAGTGGTCGCCAGCTCCAACCTGCAAGACATCATCAAGCTCGGCAGCTTTGTGCTGGTGTCTTACCTGGCGCTGGGGCTGATGTTTGTGGTCCACGGCCTGCTGCTGTCGCTGGCCGGGATCAACCCGCTGCGTTTCTTCCGCAAGGTATGGCCGGTGTTGACCTTTGCCTTCACCAGCCGCTCCAGCGCGGCGAGCATCCCGCTGAGCATCGAGGCGCAGACCCGCCGCCTGGGCATCCCGCAGTCCATCGCCAGCTTCGCCGCCTCGTTCGGCGCGACGATTGGCCAGAACGGCTGCGCCGGCCTGTACCCGGCGATGCTGGCCGTGATGGTGGCGCCGACCGTGGGCATCAACCCGCTCGACCCGCTATGGATCGCTACCCTGGTGGCAATCGTGACCCTGAGTTCGGCCGGTGTAGCCGGTGTGGGCGGCGGTGCGACGTTTGCCGCGCTGATCGTGCTGCCGGCCATGGGCCTGCCGGTGGCGTTGGTGGCGCTGCTGATTTCCGTGGAGCCGCTGATCGACATGGGCCGTACGGCGTTGAACGTCAACGGTTCGATGACGGCGGGGGCGATTACCAGCCAGATCATGCAGCAGACCGATAAAGAACGGCTCAATGCCGATGAGCACGCTGAGTTGGCGCAGGCCTGATAGAGCGCTATCGCGGGCAAGCCCGCTCCCACAGTTGAGTCACCATGTGGGAGCGGGCTTGCCCGCGATGCTTTTAGGCTTTTTCCCAGACTTCAAAGTTATAGGCCGGCTTGTCGCCTTCAGCCGGGTTCTGCACATTCGACACCAGCTTCCAATGGTTGGTATCAAACTCTGGAAACCACGCATCCCCTTGCGGGCTCAGCCCCACCCGCGTCAAATACAGGCGATCCGCCTGCTCCAGCCCCTGCGCATACAGCTGCGCGCCGCCGATCAACATCAGCTCGTCCACGCCCTGTTCCAGTGCCCAAGCCTCGGCGCGCGCAACGGCTGCATCGAGGGACGGAAAAACTTCCGCACCTTCGAGCACCAAATCGGTCTGACGGCTGACCACAATGTTCAAGCGACCCGGCAACGGTCGACCCAGGGAATCCCAGGTCTTGCGCCCCATGATGATCGGCTTGCCCAGGGTGGTAGCCTTGAAATATTTGAAATCCGCCGGCAAATGCCAGGGCATGCTGTTGTCGACGCCGATCACGCGGTTTTCACCGAGGGCTGCGATCAGGCTTAAAGGGAGAGTTTTTTTCATGGCGACGAGAATACCAGAGGCGCGGGCCAGGGGTTATGCTCCAGGCTCACTGACACAACAGGACGGCGCGTGACTGCTCTGACTCCCCTGCACACACTCTGGCTGACGGAAACCGTGCGCCTGCGTGAAGAACACGCCGGCCCCCTGGAAGACCATGAAGCCAATCGACTGGCCCGCAGCCACGGCGGCGACCTGCCGACGCGCATTCAAAACCGCGCGTTGTGGCTGGCCGAGCGTGACGGCCTGCGCGCCGCCCTGCTCCACTGGCTGCAAGGCGCACGCCTGGCGCTGATCGTGCTGATGGTGCTGGCCATCGTCAGCGGCGCTGGCCTGGCCTTCGCCGCCCTGGGCAACGGCCTGGCCCCGGTCAATGTGTTCTGGGCCCTGGGCAGCCTGCTGGGCTTGAACCTGATCCTGCTGCTGAGCTGGGCCCTGGGCCTATTGTTTGCCGGCGAACACAGCGCCAGCCTCGGCCGCCTGTGGTTATGGCTCAGCGAAAAGCTCGCCCGCGATGCCAAGGCCGCACAACTGGCGCCAGCGCTGTTGTTGTTGCTGCAGCGCCAGAAGCTCAACCGCTGGGCGGTGGGCGTGCTGGTCAATGGCCTGTGGCTGCTGGCGCTGTGCAGCGCGCTAGTGATCCTGCTGACCTTGATGGCCACCCGGCGCTACGGGTTTGTCTGGGAAACCACCCTTCTCGGCGCCGACACCTTTGTCAGCGTGACTCAGGCCCTGGGCAGCCTGCCTGCGCTGCTGGGTTTTAGCGTACCGACCGTGGAGATGATCCGCGCCAGCGGCGACTCGGCGCTGACTCTCGAAAGCGCCCGCCAGGCCTGGGCTGCGTGGTTGGTGGGGGTGTTGCTGGTCTATGGCCTGCTGCCCCGGCTGATCCTCGCGGTGCTGTGCCTATGGCGCTGGCAACGCGGGCGCGCTGCCTTGGCCCTGGACCTCAACCTGCCCGGCTACGCCCACTTGCGCGAAGCCTTGATGCCCAGCAGCGAACGCCTGGGCGTCAACGATGCCGCGCCAGAGCAGTTGCACCACGTCAGCGGCGGCGCCAGCGAACTGCACAGCGATGGCGCGCTGCTGGTGGCCATCGAACTGGACGACCAGCGTCCCTGGCCGCCCAAACTGCCGGCCACGGTCAAGGACGCCGGTATCCTCGACAGCCGCGAATCGCGCCACACACTGCTGGAGCAACTGACTCGCTTCCCGCCGGCGCGCCTGGTGATCGCCTGCGACCCACGCCGCTCGCCGGATCGCGGCAGCCTGGCGCTGATCGGCGAACTGGCCCGCAGCGCCAGCGCTACCCGGGTCTGGCTGCTGCAAGCACCGCCCGGCCAGGCACTGGATGCCGAGCGCCTCGGTGATTGGCACACGGCCTTACAGCAACTGGATCTCCCCTTCGCCGACTGCGCGCCGCTCACTTGGTTGGAGACCGGTCATGACTAAACCCCTGAAACTGGCGGTGGTCGGCCACACCAACGTCGGCAAGACCTCGCTGCTGCGCACCCTGACCCGGGACGTGGGCTTTGGCGAGGTGTCCCACCGCCCCAGCACCACCCGACATGTCGAAGGCGCGCGCCTGTCAGTCGACGGCGAGGCCTTGCTGGAGCTGTACGACACCCCGGGCCTGGAAGATGCCATCGCCCTGCTCGACTACCTGGAGCGCCTCGACCGCCCCGGCGAACGCCTCGACGGCCCGGCCCGCCTCGCTCGTTTCCTTGAAGGCAGCGAAGCCCGCCAGCGCTTTGAACAGGAGGCCAAGGTGCTGCGCCAGTTATTGGCGTCCGACGCCGGCCTGTACGTGATCGATGCGCGGGAGCCGGTGCTGGCCAAATACCGCGACGAGCTGCAAGTGCTGGCCAGTTGCGGCAAACCGCTGCTGCCGGTGCTCAACTTTGTCAGCAGCAGCGACCACCGCGAGCCGGATTGGCGCGAAGCCCTGGCCCGCCTGGGCCTGCATGCGCTGGTGCGCTTTGACAGCGTGGCGCCCCCCGAAGATGGCGAGCGGCGGTTGTATGAAAGCCTGGCCCTGTTGCTGGAAAGCGCACGGCCACAGCTGGAACGGCTGATCCTCGACCAGGAGGCTCAGCGCCAGGCGCGCCAGCAAAGCGCCGCACGCCTGATCGCCGAGCTGCTGATCGATTGCGCCGCGTGTCGGCGCAGCGTGGTCACCGAGGATGAACAGCAAGCCATCAGCGATCTGCGCAAGGCCGTGCGCCAGCGCGAACAACGTTGCGTCGAGGCCCTGCTCAAACTCTACGGCTTCCGCCCGCAAGACGCCGCCGCCAGCGACCTGCCCTTGCTGGACGGGCGTTGGGGCGATGATTTGTTCAACCCCGAAACCCTCAAGCAACTGGGGGTGCGGGTCGGCGGCGGGATTGCCGCGGGGGCCGCCGCCGGGGCGGGTGTGGACTTGCTGGTCGGCGGCCTGACCCTGGGCGCCGCCGCCCTGGCCGGGGCGATTGCCGGCGGCGCGCTGCAAACCGCACGCAGCTACGGCAGCCGTCTGCTGGGCAAGATCAAGGGCCAGCGCGAACTGACCGTGGATGACAGCGTATTGCGCCTGTTGGCCCTGCGCCAGCGCCAGTTGCTCAAGGCCCTGAACCTGCGCGGGCATGCGGCGCTGCACAGCATCAAGGTCGATACCCCGCAGGACAAGAGCTGGCGCGAAGGCAAGCTGCCCGACGCCCTGCACAAGGCGCGCGCCCATCCGCAATGGTCGTCCCTCAACCCTCACCCAAGGTTGAGCCAGGCCGAGCGCCAGGAACAGATCCAAGCCCTGGCCCAGCGCCTGGACGAGGCCTAAGCCGCCAGCAAGTGCCGGGCCTTGGCCTTTAACACCTCAAGGTCGAGCAGCGGCACGTGCATTGCCTTGGCCTGTTCATCCCAGTGGCGCATGCGCAGGCTCACCGCACACAGCGGGTCCTGCTCAAACACACGGGCCTCGTCGGCTGTCATCACCCCGCCCTGGTAACCCAGGGTGCGGCGGCTGGCCTCGCTCAAACGCGCGTAATAGTCCGGCTGACTGAAGGTCAGGTAGCGCTTGGCCTGCACGTGGTACTCCACCAGTTTCGCCAGGCGCTCGCTGAACCCGGCACGCCGCAAGTAATCGGCGCCCAGGCGTTCGTGGCTGACCACGCCGTAGCCGCCCATATTCGCGCCACCCTGGCCGCAAAGATGCCCGATATCATGGAAGAACGCCGCCAGCACCACTTCATCGTCGAAGCCCTCGGCCATGGCCAGTTGCGCGGCCTGGGACATATGCTCGATCTGCGACACCGGCTCGCCGATGTAGTCGGCGGCACCATGCTGTTCGTACAGGCCGAAGACTTCGGCGACTACCTGCTCAGCGTTCATCACGCCTCCCCCCACAGTTCAGTGATAGCGCGCTCGGCCAGCGCCGGCCCCACGCTCATGCCCACGCCAGTGTGCATCAAGGCCACTCTGACCCCGTCGGCGGCGCGCAGGAACGAAAACGGCGCCGGCCCACGGGCACCATAGACGCCTTGCCAGCGCTCCACGACCTGGATCGGGCAGCCCAGGGTCTGTTCTGCCAGTTCGATCATCCAGTTGTCCACCTGTTCGCCGTTGAACGGCGATGGATCGCTGCCGTAATGGTGGGAATCGCCGATGATCAACTCGCCATGGGGCGTCGGGCTGATCAACAGGTGGATGCCATGCTCATGCAGGTGCGGCGTGTCGCGCAGAATCTGCGCCTGCACCGGCGCCGCTTCCGGCAAGTCGGCGAAGGCGCCGTAGTGCACGCAGCTCAGGCCGGTCAGCAGCGCGTGCTGCAGGTTCAAGTCGACCTTGGGCCGGGCACGGAGCATTTGCAGTTGGCAGATTTGCGGCTGGAGTGCGGCGATCTGCTCGGCCAGCAGGGTCTGGTAGTCGTGGCCGGAGCACACGATGATCTGCTTGCCACGAAAGCTGCCAGCGGTGCTGTGCACCTGGCCCGGTTCGATATCGCGTACCAGGGTGGAGAAGTGGAACTCCACCTTGAGTTCGCGGTGCAGGTAGTTGATCAGCGCGGGGAGTGCTTGGCGTGAATACAGCTGCTGATCGTCCAGGCCGTGCAGCGCGGCGCGATGATGGCGAAACTGGCCGCCATACAGATCATGCAGCGCGGCGCCTTGCAGCAGGTTGACGCGGTAGCCATGCGCCTTGGCGCGCCCGGCGCAAAAAGCCTCCAGCAGGTGTTCTTCGGCTTCGGTGCGGGCAAACAGGTAGGAGCCATTGCGCTTGAGTGGCAGGTTTGCCAGTTGTGCCCATTGGCCCCAGATCTCACGGCTTTGCCGGGCCAGGTCGAGCATCTGCCCGGGCGGTTGGCCGGTGACCAGGGCCTGGCCGAAGTTACGCACCGAGGCGCCCAGGGGCGTGGAGGTGCGCTCGAACACCTTGACCCTGAGGCCGCGTTTGGCGGCGGCGTAGGCGTGGGACAGGCCGAGGATGCCGGCGCCGATGATCAGTAGGTCGCTGTGGTGTGTCATTAAGTGATGTCCTGAATTTGAGGCCGCTATCGCCGGCAAGCCAGCTCCCACATTTGAATGTATTCACAGATCAACATGTGGGAGCTGGCTTGCCGGCGATGAGGCCATCAGCCCCAACGAATATTATTGACCTGCCACTTTCTCCGACTTGCCGTCATAGCGCTTGCGCCACTCAGCCAGGATGCTGTCGCGGTTCTTCGAGGCCCAGGCAAAGTCGTTTTTGATCAGGCGCTGCTCATAGTCCGCCGGCAATTCGGTCTGCGGCTTGGCAATGCCCGGCTGGGCCAGCACCGCGAAATTCTCCTTGTACAACTCCATCGCGGCGGGGCTGGCAGAGAAGTCGGCGAGTTTCTGCGCCGCCTCCTGGTGCGCCGTGCCCTTGATCAGCGCCGTGGCTTCGATATCCCAGCCCAGGCCTTCCTTGGGCAATACGATATCCAGTGGCGCGCCCTGGCGCTTCAACTGCACCGCCGGGTATTCAAAGGAGATACCGATCGGGAACTCCCCGGACGCCGCCAACTTGCACGGCTTGGAACCGGAGTGCACGTACTGGCCGATGTTCTGGTGCAGGTCATCCATGTACTGCCAGCCCTGCTTCTCGCCGAAGGTCTGCAACCAGGCGCTGACGTCAAGAAAGCCGGTGCCGGATGACGCCGGGTTCGGCATGACGATCTTGCCCTTGTACTCAGGCTTGGTCAGGTCCTGCCAGCTGATCGGCTTGCTCAGGCCCCGTTTCTCGGCTTCGACGGTGTTGAAGCAGATGGTCGCGGCCCACACGTCCATGCCGACCCAGGCCGGTGGGTTGGCGGCGTCGCGGTAGTTCTTGCCGATCTTGTCCAGATCCTTGGGCGCGTAGCTTTGCAGCATGCCCTGCTGATCGAGGATCGCCAGGCTGGACGCCGCCAGGCCCCACACGGCATCGGCTTGCGGGCGGGCTTTTTCCGCCAGCAGCTTGGCCGTGATGATGCCGGTGGAGTCGCGCACCCACTTGATCTCGACGTCCGGGTTGGCCGCCTCGAAGGCTTTTTTGTAGGTCTTCAACTGCTCGGCCTCAAGGGCCGTGTACACGGTCAACTCGGTCTTGGCAGCAAAGGCATTGAGGCTGAACGCGGTAAGCACAGCAGCGGCGAGGGCCAGGGGCTTGAACATGGTGCGTGTCCTTGTGGGGGGCAGAGTTATTGACCAGGCGCGGTTTGGCGCCAGGCCTGGGAGCGGCGCAACAAGCCGCGTGAGGCCCACGCCAGCAGCAGCGAGACGCCGGCTGACGTGAACAGAATCAGGGTCGACATGGCCGCCGCGCCGCCCACGTTGCCGGCATCGTCCATGTTCAGCACCGCCACCGCCGCGAGGATGGTGTCGGGGCTGTAGAGGAAGATCGCGGCCGATACGGTGGTCATCGCCGAGACAAACAGGTAGCGCAGGATGTCCAACAGCGCCGGCAGGCAGATCGGCACCGTCACCCGCAAAAAGTGGCGGTACAGCGGCGCCTTGAGCGACAGCGCGGCGGCCTCGAACTCGGCGTCGAGTTGGCGCAGGGCGGTGGTGGCGGTCATCTGCGCAGTGGTCAAATAGTGCGCAATGGTGCACACCACCAGCAGTGTCATGGTGCCGTAGAGCACATGCAGCGGGTTGCCGTTGAGGTTGAAAAAGAACACGTAGCCCAGGCCCAGCACCAGGCCCGGCACCGCCATCGGCACAAAGCTGAGCATACGCAGCGCCAGGTTCAAGCCCTTTTGCCCCTTGGTCTTTTCCATCAGGTAAGCGCCGGTAAAGATCAGCACGCTGCCGATCAGGGCGGTGCAGATCGCCATGGTCAGGCTGTTGCGATAGGCCAGCCAGCCGCCGCCGGCGGTGTCGTCGAACTGATAGTGGTTGAGCGACAGCGACAGGTTGTACGGCCAGAACTTCACCAGCGACGAATACACCGCCATGCCGAACACCAACAGCAACACCGCGCAGATCAGCAGCACAATCGCCAGGTAGCAGCCATCCCGCAGGCGCGATGGCGCCGGCTGGAACACCTGGGCACGGCCGCTCATGGCATCGCCATGGCGCCGGCGCAGCCAGGTATCCACGGCAAAACTGAGCAGCGCCGGCAGCAGCAACACCATGCCGATCAAGGCGCCGCGACCGAACTGCTGCTGGCCGACCACGGCCTTGTAGGCTTCCAGCGCCAGCACTTGATAGTCACCGCCCACCACCACCGGTACGCCGAAATCGGTGATGGTCAGGGTGAACACCAGGCAGAACGCGGCGAACACGGCCTGGCGCGTCGCCGGCCAAGTGATGCTGCGAAACGCCCGGGCCGGGCTGGCGCCCATGCTCGACGCCGCGTCGAACAGCCGCGCATCCGCCAGGGACAGCGCCGACAGCAGGATCATCAGCGCATGGGGAAAGGTGTAGATCACTTCACCGAGGACAATGCCCCAGAAACCATAGATGTTGTCTGACAGCAGGCCGCGCAACAGGCCCTGGTTGCCGAACAGGTACACCAGGGCGATGCCCGGCAGCATCGACGGCGCCATCAGCGGCAGCAACGACAGGCCGCGCCAGAGGGGCTTGCCGGGGATCAGCGTGCGTTGCAGGGCGTAGGCAAACAGATAGGCCAGGGGTACGACAATGATCGCAACGCTGAGGGAAACCTTCAGGCTATTGCCCAGCAGCCAATGGAAGTTGGCGCTGGTCAGCAGCTCGCGCGCGGCCACCAGGCCGCCGCCCTGGCCGTCTTCGGCGCTGAAACCGCGCCAGAAGATCGCCAGCAACGGCAGCAATACGGCGATGCTCAACAGGCACAGCAGCAGCAACTTGCCGCCCAGGACAAAAATACGGTCGCCGATTTGCGCACGGGAAACCTGACGGGCCACGCGGCCGGGTATCGGCAGGGTCATATCCGCGGCCATCTCAGGCAAACACCTGCAGGCTGCGCGGCGGCAGTGCCACCCAGATATCCTGGGCGCCCAGGCGCGGCATGGCTTCCGGCGCCAGTTCGGCCAGCAGCGGGTGGCCGGGCAACTGGTTCAGTTCAAAGCTCATGCGGCAACGGTTGCCGAGGAAGGTGATCTCGCGGACCTTGGCCGGGAACAGGTTTTCCTCGTGCGCCGGCGGGTTGATGCTGATCGCTTCCGGGCGGCAGAACAGGCGGCCCGACGCCGCTTTACCACTGTCTTCGGCCAAGCGTACGTTCATCCCGCCGACCTGGGCGTGGCTGGCACTGTTGCGGCTGAACGGCAGCCAGTTGCCCTGGCCGACAAATTCGGCCACGAACGGTGTGGCCGGGCGGTCGTAGATTTCTTGTGGGGTGGCGTACTGCTCGACCTTGCCGTTGTTCATCACGGCGATGCGGTCGGCCATCAACATGGCCTCGTCCTGGTTGTGGGTGACCATCAGGGTGGTGATGCCCAGGCGACGTTGCAGTTGGCGCAGTTCGGTACACAGGTGCTCGCGCACCCGGGCATCGAGGGCTGACATCGGTTCGTCCAGCAGCAACAGCGACGGGGCCGGCGCCAGGGCACGGGCCAGGGCGACCCGTTGCTGCTGGCCGCCGGACAGTTGGCCGGGGTATTTCTTTTCGCTGCCGCTCAGGCCCACCAGCTCCAGCATCTGTGCCACGCGCTTGCGCACTTCATCGCGACCGCTGCCGCTCAGGCCGTAGCCGATATTGGCCTCGACGCTGAGGTTGGGAAACAGCGCGTAGGACTGAAACAGAATGCCGTAGTCCCGCGCCTGAGGCGCCAGTAGGGAAACATCGCGATCCCCCAGGTACAACTCGCCGCTGTCCTGGCGTTCCAAGCCGGCGATGCAGCGCAGCAAGGTGGTCTTGCCACAGCCCGAGGGGCCGAGCAGGCACACCAGTTCACCGGCGGCGACGTCCAGGGACACATGGTCCAGGGCAGTAAAGGCGCCAAAGCGCTTCTGAATACCACGCACCTTCATCGGCGCGCCGGGGTTGAGCTGGACTGTGTGCATGATGGCACCTCATCGAACGGATGAAGGCCATGCTAGGGAGCAAATGCGTCCCTGGTGTGGCAGGAAGGCAAAAGCGGGTGATAGTGGTATTGGTGGATTTGGGTAGGGGTATAGCCTTGGGGTGTTTGGTCTACCGCTATCGCAGGCAAGCCAGCTCCCACATTTGGAGCTGTGAATACCTTCAAGTGTGGGAGCTGGCTTGCCTGCGATGGCGATTTTAAAACCATCAAAAATCTTTCAGAGCGGCGACATTTCCTGCGCCAACCCCAGAAACGCCGCCGGCAACCGCGCACCTTTGCGCTCCTTGAGGCAGTACAGGTACTCAGGAATCTGCGGCGCGTTCTCGATGGTCAGCACCCGCAGCTGCGGGTCATGGGGCACTTCCTGGCGGGCGATGATGCTGATGCCGATATTGCGCAGCACCGCCTCGCGAATCGATTCGCGGCTGCCGATTTCCAGCAGCGGCCCATAACTCACACCGCTGCCCTTGAGCATCTCTTCGGTCAGGCGCCGGGTGGTGGACCCTGCCTCGCGCATCAACAGGGTATGCCCCGCCAGTGCACTGAGCGGCACATGTTCCAGCACGGCCAACGGGTGATTGCGATGCACTGCCAGCACCAGCGGGTCGCTGCCCAGCACCCGGCGGATCAGGCGCGGGTCTTCCAGCAGCTGCGAGGAGGCGGCGACATCCACCCGGTAATCATCCAGGGCTTCGAGGACCTGCTGGGAGTTGCCGATTTCCACCGCCACCTCGACGTGCGGCAGGCGTTCGCGGAAGGTTTTCACCAGGTCGAGGATGTAATACGGCGCAGTCGCGGCGATCCGCAACGTGCCCTGGAGCTGGCCACTGTTGCGCAGAAAAAACTCAATATCCGCTTCCTGCTGCAACAACGCCTTGACCATCGGCAGCAGCCGCGCCCCTTCGTCGCTGACGGTGAGGCGGCGGCCACCGCGATAGAACAGCTCAACTGCGTACTGGCTTTCCAGATGGCGGATCTGGGTGGTCACCGTGGGTTGGCTCAGGCCGAGCTTTTTCGCCGCCTGGGTAATGCTGCCCAGGCGGGCGACCATGTAAAACGCCTTCAGCTCGGCACTCAGCACACCACCCTCTCATCGACTATTTGCGCAACAGGCGCAGACCATTGAACACCACCAGCAAGCTCACGCCCATATCGGCAAACACCGCCATCCACATGGTGGCCATGCCCATGAAGGTGACGACCAGGAAGATCGCCTTGATCACCAACGCCAGGCCGATGTTTTGCTTGAGGATACTCGACGTTTGACGCGACAAGCGTATGAATGCCGGAATCTTGCGCAAATCATCATCCATCAGCGCCACGTCGGCGGTCTCGATGGCCGTGTCGGTGCCCGCGGCGGCCATGGCAAAACCAATCTCGGCGCGAGCCAGGGCCGGGGCGTCGTTGATGCCGTCGCCGACCATGCCGACCCGGTGGTTTTTCCCGTACAGGTCCTCGATAGCCTTGAGCTTGTCGGTGGGCAACAGATCGCCCTGGGCCTCGTCGATGCCCACTTGGGCAGCAATCGCCCGGGCGGTGTGGACGTTGTCGCCGGTGAGCATCAGGGTCTTGATGCCCAGGTCGTGCAACTGCTGGATGGCTTCGCGGCTGCTGTCCTTGACCGTATCGGCCACGGCAAACAGCGCCATTGGGCCGGATTTGTCGAGCAGCAGCACCACGGACTTGCCTTGTTTTTCCAGGGCGAAGAGTTTTTCTTCAAGGGCCGGCGAGCACAGGCCCAGCTCCTCCACCAGGCGGTGGTTGCCCAAGTGGTAGACCTCACCGTTGATCTCGCCGCGTACCCCGCGCCCAGCCAGGGCCTCGAAGTTATCCACAACCCGCAGCGGCAGGTTTTTATCCACCGCGGCATTGGCGATCGCCAGCGACACCGGGTGGTCGGAACGCGCGGCCAGGCTGGCGGCCAAGGCCGGTGCGTGGTCTTCTACGTTGGGGAACAACGCCAGGTAGTCGGTTTGCACCGGCTTGCCGTGGGTGATGGTGCCGGTCTTGTCCAGGGCCAGGTAGTCCAGTTTGTAGCCGGCCTCCAGGTACACGCCGCCCTTGATCAGGATACCTTTGCGCGCGGCAGCCGCCAGGCCGCTGACGATGGTGACCGGGGTGGAAATCACCAGGGCACAAGGGCAGGCAACCACCAACAGCACCAGGGCGCGATAGATCCAGTCGAACCACACGCCACCCATGAACAGCGGCGGGATCACGGCCACGGCCAGGGCAAACAGGAATATCACCGGGGTGTAGATTTTCGAGAAGCTGTCCACAAAGCGCTGGGTCGGTGCCCGCGAGCCCTGGGCCTGTTCCACGGCATGGATGATGCGCGCCAGGGTGGAGTTGTTGGCGGCAGCGGTCACCCGGTATTCCAGGGAACCGGCCTGGTTGATGGTGCCGGCGAAGACTTTATCGCCCACGGTTTTCTCGATCGGCAGGCTTTCGCCGGTGATCGGTGCCTGGTCGATGGTGGACTGGCCGGCGCTGACTTCGCCGTCCAGGCCAATGCGCTCGCCGGGGCGTACCCGCACGATCGCACCCAACTCAATGTTCTTGACCTCCTGTTCGACCCAGCTACCGTCAGCCTGGCGCACCGTGGCCCGTTCCGGGGTCATCTGCATCAAGCCACTGATGGCATTGCGCGCACGGTCCAGGGACTTGGCCTCGATCAACTCGGCCACGGTAAACAGGAACATCACCATCGCCGCTTCCGGCCACTGGCCGATCAGGATCGCACCGGTCACGGCGATGCTCATCAGCGCGTTGATGTTCAGGTTGAGGTTTTTCAGGGCAATCCAGCCCTTTTTGTAGGTGGTGAGGCCGCCACTGAGGATCGACACCAGCGCCACCAGCGCCACCACCCAGGTCGGTGCGGCACTGGTGAAATGGATCACCTCTGCCGCCAGGGCACAAAAGCCAGACAGGGCCAGCGGCCACCAATGCTTCTTGGCCGGTGGTGCGGCGGCCGGCACGCCCTCTTCGATCGGATCGGCCTGCATGCCCAGGGACTTGATGGCCTCGACGATCGGTGCAGTGCTCGGCAGGTCGTGGGTGACACCGAGGATGCGGTTGATCAGGTTGAATTCCAGTTGCTGTACACCGGCCATCTTGCCCAGTTTGTTCTGGATCAGCGTCTGCTCGGTGGGGCAGTCCATGGCTTCGATGCGGAAAGTGCTCAGGCGCGCGTTGGCGCTGGTGGCTTGCGTCAACGTCACCAACGACGGGGCCGCCGCGCCGGAGCAGCAGGAATCGCCGCCGTGATCATGCTTTTTCACAGGCGCAAGCTTTTGCGCGTGATCATGGTGGCTATGATCATGGCTGTGGTCGTGATGGCTATGGTCATGATCATGACCGTGGTCGTGGCTGTGGTCGTGCTTGTGTGGGGTGCGCAGGGAATCGCTCATTGTGTCGCGTCCATAGAGGTGCCTGTTGCCAAGTAAAGACCCTGTAGCCACTATAGGGTCAAGCCCCCTTTTGGAGATTGCTGCGATGAAGATCGGTGAACTGGCAAAACTGACCGAATGCCCGGTGGAAACCATCCGTTATTACGAGAAGGAAGGCCTGCTGCCGCCGCCGGCTCGCAGCGAGGGCAACTACCGCCTGTACACCCAGGCCCACACCGAGCGCCTGACGTTTATCCGCAACTGCCGCAGCCTGGACATGACCCTGGAAGAGATCCGCAGCCTGCTGGGCCTGCGCGACAGCCCCCAGGACCAGTGCGAAAGCGTCAATGCACTGATCGACGAGCATATCCATCACGTCAAGGCGCGGATTGATGGGTTGTTGGCCTTGCAGAAGCAATTGCTCGACCTGCGCCAGCGTTGTGGCGAAGGGCCGGAGATTGAGCAGTGCGGGATCTTGCAGCGCCTGGAGGTCAGTGGGAGTGTGGCGGCCAGTGAGGCGGAGCATTCACATGTGGGTCGTAGTCACGGCCATTAGATAATGGGGTAACTGAGCTGACGCCATCGCAGGCAAGCCAGCTCCTACATGTGCCTGAGTACTCGGTCACATGTGGGAGCTGGCTTGCCTGCGATGCAGACGATGCGGTCTGGACTAGACCGCCATCGGCGCCGTCATCGGCGCATGGTGCTCATAGCCTTCCAGCGAGAAGTCGCCCGGCTCGATCAGCTCCAGCCACTCCGGCTGGTACACCCCGGTCTTGGCAAACTCCGGCACGCGCTCGCTGATCACCAGTTTCGGCGCGGCGAATGGCTCGCGCTTGAGCTGTTCGTTGAGCATGTCCAGGTGGTTTTCGTAGACGTGCGCGTCACCAATGAAATAGGTGAACCAGCGCGGCGTGTAGCCGGTCAGGCGCCCGATCAGGCTCAGCAGCGCGGCGCCTTCGGTGAGGTTGAACGGCGTGCCCAGGCCCAGGTCGTTGGAACGGATGTAGAGGGTCAGGGAGATTTCCTTGGTCTGCACATTCGGGTGGAACTGGTACAGCAGGTGGCACGGCGGCAAGGCCATTTCATCGAGCTGGGCGCAGTTCCAGCCGTGGAACAGGATGCGCCGGCTGCCCGGATCCTTGATGATGGTGTCGACACACTGGCGGATCTGGTCGATGGCCTTGTACAGCACCACGTAGGCCTGGCCGTCTTCCTCGCCTTCGGCGATCTGGCGATAGCCCTGGGCCAGGGTCTGCTCGATGGCCGCCTGGTTGCTCAGCGGGATCTGCTTGTACGCCGGCCATTTGCGCCATTGCACGCCGTAGATCTCGCCCAGGTCGTCCTCGCCCTGGCGGAACGGGTTGGCCAGCCACTGCGCGTTTTCGTTGGCATTCTGGTCCCAGACCTTGCAGCCCAGGGCGCGGAATTCGGCGGCGTTATTCACCCCACGCAAAAAGCCGCACATCTCGCCAATAGCCGATTTGAAGGCCATTTTGCGGGTGGTGATGGCCGGGAAACCTTCCTGCAGGTCAAAGCGCAACATCGCACCGGGGAAGCTGATGGTGTTCACGCCCGTGCGGTTGGCCTGCTTGGTGCCGTTGTTGATGACGTGGGAAACCAGCTCGAGATATTGCTTCATGACATTACCTGTATCGGTGAAGCCGAGGCCCCAAGGCCCCGGCGTTCAAATTTATAGCGCGGTGTTCTTGATCGCCTGCGGGCGGTTGTAAGCCCACCAGAGCATGCCCAGGCCGGCGAGAATCATCGGAATGCTCAGCACCTGCCCCATGGTCAGCCAGCCAAAGGCCAGGTAACCCAGTTGCGCATCCGGCACCCGCACGAACTCGACGATAAAGCGGAAGATCCCGTAGAACAGGGCGAACATCCCCGAAACCGCCATGGTGGGGCGCGGTTTACGCGAGAAGATATAGAGAATCAGGAACAGCGCCACGCCTTCGAGGGCGAACTGGTACAACTGCGACGGATGGCGCGGCAGTTGCGCCGGGTCGCTGAACGGCGGGAACACCATGGCCCACGGCACGTCGGTCGGCTTGCCCCACAATTCGGCGTTGATAAAGTTGCCGATACGCCCGGCCCCCAAGCCAATCGGCACCATCGGTGCGACGAAGTCCATCAACTGGAAGAATGACTTGCCATTGCGCCGGCCAAACCACCAGGCCGCGAGCATCACGCCGATAAAGCCGCCATGGAATGCCATGCCGCCCTTCCACACCTCGAAGATCAGGGTCGGGTTGGCCAGGTACGCGCTCAGGTCGTAGAACAGCACGTAGCCCAGGCGCCCGCCGACGATCACGCCCATCGACATCCAGAACACCATGTCGGAGAGCTTCTCCTTGGTCCAGGTCGGGTCGAAGCGGTTCAGGCGTCGGGAAGCCAACAGCCAGGCGCCGCCGATGCCGATCAGGTACATCAACCCGTACCAGTGGATTTTCAGCGGACCGATGGCCAGGGCCACCGGGTCGATCTGCGGGTAAGGCAGCATTGCGACTCCTCGTTAAATCATTGGTTATTGCGCACGGACCATGCCGGTGGGCGATTAAGCCTGCGTTACAGCAGTTCGATCAAATGAAGAAGTACGCCCCCCACGCCAAGCAGCCTGGCATGTTAACGGATGGGAGGCCTCTGGCCCAACTTCGATACGATGGATAGCCGGCGGTTCTATGGGTAGAGTGGGCAAAACACAAAGGGATCGCCTTATGTGCCTGATTGTTTTCGCCTGGCGGCCGGGCCATGCCCAGCCGCTGATCGTCGCGGCCAACCGTGACGAATTCTACGCCCGGCCCAGCCTGCCCCTGGCCCAGTGGCTGGATGCACCGCAGGTGTATGCCGGCCGCGACCAGGAAGCCGGGGGCACCTGGCTGGGGATTGGCGCCGATGGACGGTTTGCCGCGCTGACCAATATCCGTGACCCGCACCAGCCACCGGCGCGCAAGTCCCGGGGCGAGTTGGTGGCACGCTTTCTCAACGGTTCGCTGCCGGTTGGCGACTATTTAGCCGATGTTAACGGCAGATCCATTGAATATGCCGGCTTCAACCTGCTGATTGGCACGCCTCAAGAGCTATGGCACTACAACGCCCATGAGTCGACGCCTACCCAACTGACGGCCGGGATCTATGGCTTATCCAATGCCGGGCTGGACACGCCATGGCCGAAACTGCTCAAGGCCAAGGCGGCGCTGGCCCACGTGCTGGATGATCCGCAACCGGAAGCCTTGCTGGGTATTTTGAACGACCCGCAGACCGCGCCCTTTGCCGAACTGCCGGATACCGGGGTGGGGTTGGCCACGGAGAGTTTGTTGTCGAGTGTGTTTATCGCCAGCCCCAGTTACGGGACGCGGGCGAGTACCGCGCTGATTGTGCATGCCGATGGCATGCGGCATATGGTCGAGCGCAGTTTTGGCCCCCATGGTGGGCGGCTGGGTGAGGTGGAACTCAAGATCTAACAGCGCCGCAGGTCAACGGTGGGAGCGGGCTTGCCCGCGATAGCATTGGATCAGTCGACATCTTAGTTGACTGACCTACCGCAATCGCGGGCAAGCCCGCTCCCACATTTTTTAGAGGGTTTTTGTCGCGGTCGGATTGATCATCCGCGCCAACCCCAGGCTTTTCAGGGCCAATTGCAGCGAGCTGTGGATAACTTGCGGGTTGTCGATGGTCATCAACTCCGCCAGCAGGTCCTTGGCCTTGCTCAGGTTGATCTGGCGCAGCATCCACTTGACCTTCGGCAGGTTGGTGGCGTTCATCGACAGGCTGTCAAAGCCCATGGCCATCAACAGCACCGCCGCCGCCGGATCACCGGCCATTTCCCCGCAGATACTCACCGGCTTGCCTTCGGCATGGGCGTCGCGCACCACGTTCTGCAAGGCTTGCAGCACCGCCGGGTGCAGGTAGTCGTAGAGGTCGGCCACCCGTGGGTTGTTGCGGTCCACGGCCAGCAGGTATTGGGTCAGGTCGTTGGAGCCCACCGACAGGAAGTCCACCTGCCGCGCCAGTTCCTTGGCCTGGTACACCGCGGCCGGGATTTCGATCATCACGCCAATCGGCGGCATCGGCACGTCGGCGCCTTCGTCGCGCACTTCGCCCCAGGCCCGGTGGATCAGGTGCAGGGCTTCTTCCAGCTCGTGAGTGCCGGAGATCATCGGCAGGAGGATGCGCAGGTTGTTCAGGCCTTCGCTGGCCTTGAGCATGGCGCGGGTCTGGACGAGGAAGATTTCGGGGTGGTCGAGGGTCACGCGGATGCCGCGCCAGCCAAGGAAGGGGTTGTCTTCCTTGATGGGGAAATAAGACAGTGACTTGTCGCCGCCGATGTCCAGGCTGCGCATCGTCACCGGTAACGGATGGAAGGCGGACAGTTGCTCGCGATAAATCGCCAGCTGCTCCTTCTCGCTCGGGAAACGTTGGTTGATCATAAATGGCACTTCGGTGCGGTACAGGCCCACCCCTTCGGCGCCACGTTGTTGAGCACGCGCCACGTCCGCCAGCAGGCCAGTATTGACCAGCAGCGGTACACGGTGGCCGTCGAGGGTCACGCAGGGCAGTTCACGCAGGGCGTCGAGACCCTGGGACAGCTGGCGCTCCTCCTCGACAATTTCGGCGTACTGCTTGCGCAGCACCTCGCTGGGGTTGGTGAACACCTCGCCACGGTGCCCGTCGACGATCATCGCGATACCGTCGACCTTGGAATACGGCAGGTCCACCAGGCCCATCACCGTCGGGATGCCCATGGCCCGGGCCAGGATCGCCACGTGGGAGTTGCCCGAGCCCAACACCGAGACCAGGCCCACCAGTTTGCCTTCTGGCACTTCGCCGAGCATGGTGGCGGTCAGTTCTTCACTGATCAGGATGGTGTTGTCGGGGTACACCAGGTTGGTGCTGCGGTCTTCCTGCAGGTAGGCCAGCAGGCGCCGACCCAGGTCACGCACATCCGAGGCGCGCTCGCGCAGGTAGGCGTCGTCCATCAGTTCAAAGCGGTTGACGTGATCGGTGACCACCTGGCGCAGCGCGCCCTGGGCCCACTGGCCGGTCTTGATCACGGTCTTGACTTCGTTACCCAGGGACGCGTCGTCGAGCATCATCTGGTACACGTCGAACAGCGCCCGTTCTTCGGGGCGCAACTGGGTGGCCAGCTTGGTCGACAGGTTGCGCATGTCGGCGCGCACGCCTTCCAGGGCGGTCTTGAACAGTTTGATTTCCGCGTCGATGTCATCGACGGACTTGTCCGGCACCACATCCAGGTCGGCCGGGGGCAGCATGACCACCGCCGTACCCACCGCGGCGCCCGGTGAGCCCGGCACGCCGACGAACTTGGCCTCCTGGATGCCCTTGCCCTGGCGCCCCAGGCCGCGAATCGAGCCGGTGGCCTCGGCATGGGCGATCACCCCGGCCAGTTGCGCGCTCATGGTCACCAGGAAGGCTTCTTCACCTTCGTCGAACTGGCGGCGTTCTTTCTGCTGGATGACCAACACGCCGACAACGCGGCGGTGGTGGATGATCGGCGCGCCGAGGAATGAGGCATAGCGCTCTTCACCGGTTTCGGCAAAGTAGCGATAACGCGGGTGATCGGCCGCGTTTTCAAGGTTCAGGGGTTCTTCACGCGTCCCCACCAGGCCCACCAGACCTTCATTGGGCGCCATGCTGACCTTGCCGATGGAGCGCTTGTTCAAGCCCTCCGTGGCCATCAGCACAAAACGGTTGGTCTCGGGGTCCAGCAGGTAAACCGAGCAGACCTGGCTGCCCATGGCTTCCTTGACGCGCAACACAATAATCCCCAACGCCGCCTTGAGATCCTTGGCGGAGTTAACTTCCTGGACGATCTTGCGCAGCGTATTGAGCATGGCTCGGGGTCGAACTCCGTCGTCAGTCGCGCGCTAAAAGGCGCGGGGCAAGCTCTTTGAGAGCGCGACGATAAACCTCGCGCTTGAATGTCACCACCTGGCCCAACGGATACCAATAACTGACCCAGCGCCAGCCATCGAACTCCGGTTTACCGGTCAAATCCATCCGCACCCGCTGCTCGTTGGAGATCAGGCGCAGGAGAAACCACTTTTGCTTCTGGCCGATGCACAGCGGTTGGCTGTGGGTACGCACCAGGCGTTGCGGCAAACGATAGCGCAACCAGCCTCGGGTACAGGCCAGAATTTGCACATCTTCGCGCTCCAGGCCGACTTCTTCGTTCAACTCACGGTACAGGGCGTCTTCAGGGGTTTCGTCGGGGTTGATCCCACCCTGGGGAAACTGCCAGGCATCTTGGTTGATTCGGCGAGCCCATAGCACCTGTCCGGCATCATTCGTAAGAATAATCCCGACATTTGGACGGAAACCATCGGGGTCGATCACGGCAACAACCTCGCAAACGCATGTCGCCGCATTGTTCCACAAAGCTTGTTGCAGCGGCAACGAGGCTGCTTACCTTATGTGCACTCTTGTGAAAAGACCGTATTCTGGACGCCTTTTTACAGACTTTTCAGCGAGTAACCGCAATGCGCCTGGCTTTATTCGACTTGGACAACACGCTTTTGGGCGGCGACAGTGACCACGCCTGGGGTGATTACCTGTGTGAGCGCGGCATCCTCGATGCCGTTGCCTACAAGACCCGCAACGACGAGTTCTACCAGGATTACCTGGCCGGCAAGCTGGACAACGCCGCCTACCTGAACTTCAGCCTGGAGATCCTCGGCAGCACCGAAATGGCCCAACTCGACGAATGGCACCGCGACTTCATGCGCGACTGCATCGAGCCGCTGATGCTGCCCAAGGCGGCTGAACTGCTGGCCAGGCACCGCGCCGCCGGTGACACGCTGGTGATCATTACCGCCACCAACCGCTTTGTCACCGCGCCGATTGCCGCACGTTTGGGGGTTGAAACCCTGATCGCCACCGAATGCGAGATGGCCAATGGTCGCTACACCGGACGCAGTACGGATGTGCCGTGCTTCCGTGAAGGCAAGGTGACACGCCTCAAGCGCTGGCTGGAAGAAACCGGGTATAGCCTGGAGGGCAGCTATTTTTACAGCGACTCGATGAACGACCTGCCGCTGCTGGAGCAGGTGACTCACCCGGTGGCGGTGGATCCGGACCCGAATCTGCGGGCCGAGGCCCAGAAGCGTGGCTGGCCGGTGATTAGCCTGCGCGCCTAAATGCTCGTTCCCACGCTCTGCGTGGGAATGCCTCACCGGACGCTCTGCGTCCACTCCTGGGACGCAGAGCGTCCTGGGCTGCGTGACCACGCGGAGCGTGGGAACGATCAGACGGGTTTGGCACCCATCAACCCGGCAATCGCCACGAACCCCACCAGGCTGACAACCGCCAGGGCCAGGGTGAATTTCGCGCTGCCCGTACCGCCCAGCCGCAGGCGATTGAGGCGCACCACCAGCCAGAACCAGGCCAGCGCCGCCACGCTGTAGATCACGCTGGAGCCCAGGATCCAGGTCTGCCCCAAAGGCCAGCCGATCAGGTGCACCAGCCACCAGCCGGTAAACGGCATGCTCACCAGGCTTACGCCCATCAACACCCAGACAAACAGCCATGGCCGGTGCAACGTAACCGCCGGGCCGGCGGCACGCTTGCGCCAGCTCATCACGGCCAGGGCCAGGCCACTGGCCAGCAGCAGCACGGTGGCCACCATGTGGATCGTCTTGAGGGTCGTCAGATATTCCATGCTCTCGATTCCTTAAAGGCCGCCCAATCAGCGTAGTCGCTCAACCGAGGAACAGCTGATAGGCCGGGTTGTCGCTTTCATCCCAGTACGGGTAACCAATTGCTTCCAATGCCGCCGGCACCAGGTGGCGCTCGTTGGCCGGCACTTGCAGCCCGGCCACCACACGGCCGTCGGCCGCGCCGTGGTTGCGATAGTGGAACATCGAGATGTTCCAGCGCCCGCCCAATTTGTTAAGAAAGTTGAACAAGGCCCCCGGACGCTCCGGGAACTCGAAGCGAAACACCACTTCATTGCTGACATGCGCCGCGTGGCCGCCAACCATATGACGGATGTGCAGCTTGGCCAGTTCGTTCTCGGTCAGGTCCAGCACCGGGAAACCCTGCTCGGTGAGGCTGGCGATCAGCGCGCTGCGCGGGTCGGTTTCCGGGTGGGTCTGCACCCCGACAAAAATGTGCGCCTCGCTGCCGGAGTGGTAGCGGTAGTTGAATTCGGTGATCTGGCGCTTGCCCACGGCCTCGCAGAAGGCCTTGAAGCTGCCCGGGCGCTCGGGGATGGTCACGGCAATGATCGCCTCGCGGCCTTCCCCCAGCTCGGCGCGCTCGGCCACATGGCGCAGGCGGTCGAAGTTGACGTTGGCCCCGGAGTCAATGGCGACAAAGGTCTGACCGCTGACGCCACGGGTCTCCACGTACTTCTTGATCCCCGCCACGCCCAGGGCCCCGGCAGGCTCGGTGATGGAGCGGGTGTCGTCGTAGATATCCTTGATCGCCGCGCAGATTTCATCGGTGCTGACGGTGATGACTTCATCGACATAGTCTTTGCAGATATCGAAGGTGTGCTGGCCGATCTGCGCCACGGCCACGCCATCGGCAAAGATCCCCACGGCTGGCAGTACCACCCGCTCACCCGCGGCCATGGCGGCCTGCAGGCAGTTGGAGTCGTCCGGCTCGACACCGATGATCTTGATCTCCGGGCGCAGGTACTTCACGTACGCCGCGATGCCGGCAATCAGGCCGCCACCGCCCACCGGGACGAAAATCGCGTCCAGCGGCCCCGGGTGCTGGCGCAGGATCTCCATCGCCACCGTGCCCTGCCCGGCAATGGTGTGTGGGTCATCGTAGGGGTGAATGTAGACGTAGCCTTTTTCGTCGACCAGTTTCAGCGAATACGCCAGCGCTTCCGGGAAGGAGTCACCGTGCAGCACCACTTTGCCGCCACGGGAGCGCACGCCTTCGACCTTGATCTCCGGGGTGGTCTTGGGCATCACGATGGTGGCCTTGACCCCCAGCACCTTGGCCGCCAGGGCCAGGCCCTGGGCATGGTTGCCCGCCGAGGCGGTGACCACGCCACGCGCACGCTCTTCGGCACTCAGTTGGGTCAGCTTGTTGTAGGCGCCGCGAATCTTGAAGGAGAACACCGGCTGCAAGTCTTCGCGCTTGAGCCAGACCTGGTTGCCCAGGCGCTCGGAGAGCTGGCGGGCGGTCTGCAACGGGGTTTCCACGGCAACGTCGTAAACGCGCGAGGTGAGGATCTTCTTGACGTACTGTTCGAGCATCGGAAAGCATCACTGGGCGGGTTGGGCAGGGCCGAGGAGTCTAACCCGCCTTTTGGCCGGACGACCACACGAATCCAGAGGTTTTGTTGGGTTATACTCGCGCCCCTCTTTACTCCCCGCCCGCTTCGGAGCCCGCATGACCCAGGATCAACTCAAACAGGCAGTGGCCCAGGCCGCCGTCGATTTAATCCTTCCCAAGCTCGACGATAAAAGCATCGTCGGTGTCGGCACCGGCTCCACCGCCAATTGCTTTATCGATGCGCTGGCCCTGCACAAGGGCGCGTTCGACGGCGCCGTGGCCAGCTCCGAAGCCACCGCCGCGCGCCTCAAGGGCCATGGCATCCCGGTGTACGAGCTCAATACCGTGAGCGACCTGGAGTTCTACATCGACGGCGCCGATGAAAGCGACGAACACCTGAACCTGATCAAGGGCGGCGGCGCAGCCCTGACCCGCGAGAAAATCGTCGCGGCCGTGGCCAAGACCTTTATCTGCATCGCCGACGCCAGCAAGCTGGTGCCGGTACTGGGCAACTTCCCGCTGCCGGTGGAGGTGATCCCCATGGCCCGCAGCCACGTGGCCCGCGAGCTGGTGAAACTGGGCGGCGACCCGGTGTACCGCGAAGGCGTGTTGACCGATAACGGCAACATCATCCTCGACGTGTTCAACATGCAGATCACCAACCCGGTGGAACTGGAGACCCAGATCAATGCGATCGTCGGCGTGGTCACCAATGGCTTGTTTGCGGCACGGCCTGCCGACGTGCTGCTGCTGGGGACCGCCGAAGGCGTGAAAACCCTCAAGGCCTGATGCTGTATGTGGGAGCTGGCTTGCCTGCGATGCGAGCGATTCGGTCTTTCAGCAAGACCGAGTTGATGCTATCGCAGGCAAGCCAGCTCCCACACTTGACCGAGTTTTACCCGACAAACATGTAACAAAAACGCTACTTTTCGCAGCATTCCCTCCCCCGCCCGCCCCAATTTGTGCGCCAAGTCACGGCATCCCCTGCCGCATCTGGTATCAAATCCGTTACAACTTATAGCCAGGCGACCCCCACGGCCAACAACGCGCCAATTCGCGACCGCCCCATGGAATGAGGCGCGCATTGTGCAATCGGTCCCGCCGAGCGACTCCCTCCATCACCCCAAGGAAGACTTTGTGATCAAACCCCTCGCCCTCGCTGTCAGCGTTGCCTGTGCCCTGCTGTCGACTCAATCCCATGCCTACGACTATGGCGAGCACGCCAATGTCACCCTGGAAAAGCTGATCACCGACTACCCCGGCCGCTACCGCGGCACGGCCAACTTCGCCGGGGCCGCCGACTGGATGCAGAGCCAGATGGGCAGCGCCTATAACATCAGTCGCCAGGACTTCACTTGGAACGCCGGCAGCCGCGCCTCGCAGAACGTGGTGGCCTACGCCGCCGGCACCAAACCGCAGTACGTGGTGATTGGCGCGCACTTCGATACCTACTTCGGCCGCCCGGCCCTGCAGGGCCTGGACGACAACGGTTCCGGCGCCAGCGTGCTGACTGAAGTGGCGAAAAACCTCGGTGGCCTGCAACTGGAAAACGGCTTGCAGATCGTCGGCTTCGGCGCCGAAGAGGAAGGCTTGCGTGGCTCCAAGGCGTTTGTGGAGTCGTTGAGCGCCAGCCAGCGCGCCAACATGCTGGCCATGATCAACCTCGACAGCCTGATCACCGGCGACAAGATGTACGCCCACGCGGGCCAGAACAGCACGGCCAACCCGGCCCTGGCGGCGTTGCGCGAACACACGTTGCAGATCGCCAGGGAGTTGAACATCAACCTGTTCACCAACCCCGGCCTGGACCCGCAATACCCCGCCGGCACCGGTTGTTGCAGTGATGGCGAGGCCTTCGAGCCGCTGAACATTCCCATCCTGTATATCGAAGCCACCAACTGGGAACTGGGTGCCCTGGACGGCTACACCCAGACCGACAACCCGGCGATCCCCGGCGGCTCGACCTGGCACGACCCCAACGAAGATAACAAGACGGTCCTGACCAATGCCTTCGGCCAGGAGCGCATCGACCAGCGCCTGCGCGACTATTCGCGTCTGCTCAGCCGCCTGGTGCTGGAGCTGACCAATGCCGACTTGATGGCCTCTACCACCTCGGGCGGCGCGGTTGCACGCAATATGCAGGACAACCTGCAGCGCCAGCACCAGGCCATGGTGCGCCTGCACGACCGGCGCTGGCTGACCCTGCAATCGGCCAGCCGTGAAGTGGGCAGCTTCGATGGCGAGATCGGCGTGGACGGCGAATACAACCCCGACAGCGGCTTCGACACCGCCCCCAACCCCGAGGCCCGGCGCCTGGGCCTGCATGCCCTGGGCGACTATCAACTGAGCAGCAGCCTGAATATCGGCGCCAGCCTCAGCTACCTCAACGGCCGCGACAAGCTGGAGCACCGTGGCAAGCTGCAAAGCGACACCTGGCAAGCCGCGGTCTACGCCCTGTTGAGCGATGGCGGCCCGACCTGGCTGGCCGGCGACCTGAGCGTGGGCCACAGCCGCTTCGATTCCAAGCGCAACCTGCTGATCCAGGCCAACGGCGGCCCCGTGCTGCTTAACCAGCAGTTGACTGGCGAGACCGATGCCCTGTCCCTGGGGGCCCGGGTGCTCGGCGGTTATGACTTCGACCTGGGCGCGATCAAGACCGGGCCGTTTGCCGGGCTCGATTACAACCACTCGCGCATCGACAAGTTCCACGAGAAGCAGAACCTGCGCACCGCCCTTGAGTATGAAGAACAATCCTTCGATTCCCTGGAAGCCAGCCTCGGCTGGCGCGTACGCGGCGCGGTAACCCTGCCTTACGGCCTGAGCCTGATGCCCTACGGCGACATCGCCTGGGTCAAGGAATTGGCCGACGGCCGCCTGGACGACCTGGACCTGACTGCACGAGCTGATGGCCAGGTGCGCACTGCGCGCCTGGGTTCAATAGACAAGAGTTTTGGCCGCGCGCAGGTCGGCAGCCAATTGGCGATCACCCCGCAGCTTGGGGTGTACGCCGAGGTGAATGGCCGCCTGGGCCATGCCGAAGGCAGCCAGACCGGCTATTCGCTAGGTGTGCAGTGGATGTTCTGACCCGTACCTACAAAGGGCCGGGGGTTTTCTTGAAGACGTAGAACAGGTTCGGCTCGCTGACCAGGTACAACGCGCCATCGTCATCCATGGCAATACCCTCGGCCTGGGGCACGCGCTTTTTC
Source organism: Pseudomonas sp. GW821-FHT01D09 (assembly GCF_059422465.1). Taxonomy (NCBI): domain Bacteria; kingdom Pseudomonadati; phylum Pseudomonadota; class Gammaproteobacteria; order Pseudomonadales; family Pseudomonadaceae; genus Pseudomonas; species Pseudomonas sp. GW821-FHT01D09. The sequence continues at coordinate 235,235 of NZ_JBWKWY010000005.1, read as the reverse complement.
AAGCCATGGCGCCCCTTGAGCAGTGACAGGCTGCTCAAGGGGCGGCCATCGATATCCAGTTCCAGCACCAGGTACGACTCATCGGACAGCGCCAGCAAATGGCCGCTGCGCTCATCGTATTGCAGGCTGGACAGGTCGCGTACAAACAGCCCGGCATCACGCCGGGGGTTGTTGACCACGTGGACCGAGTAGGTTTTTTCTGGCTTGAAATGGGGAAACCCGTGCACTTCGTAGATCAACATCGGGTCCCGCTCCTTGGCGACAAACAGGCGCTTGCCCACCGAGTCATAGGCCAGCCCTTCAAACCCTTTATTGCCTTTGAGGTGCACACCCAGGGTCATCTGCTCGGCCTCGGCCGCGTCGAGGAACTGCGTGTCGTCCTCCAGGTGGATCTTGATCAAGCGCTGCTGGCGTTCATCGCTGATCACATAAGTGTTCTCGCTGATAAACTCCACCGCTTCGGCATCGCCAAACCCCACCAGGTTAATCCGCCGCAGGATCTTGCCCTCCAGGGACAACTCGACCAGTTCGGCATTTTGATTGGTCACGGTAAACAGGCTCTTGCGTACCGGGTCGTAGGTCAGCGCCGAGACATCATCATCCAGGCCCTCAATCACCTGCGCCTCCAGCACCACCTGATAATCCGCCAGGCCAATGGAGCGCTCGTCCGCCGGTTGGCGCCAGGCCTGCCAGTTGAACCAGGCGCGCTCGAATAAACGAAATTGCTGCGCGACTACCCCCACGGCAACCAAGGCGATCAGCAGCAAGATAAGCAGGGCAGGTTTGGGGCGGGTCAATCGACGCATGGGGGCTGGCTCAAAGTCAAAACTGGCAAATGAATATCACAGCCGCCTGAATTTAAACTTAAACACCGCTCAGTGTCTGGGGAATGCCGCGCATAGAGAAGAATCCGACGTATAAGTCGGCTATTTCTGCCTCTCGAAGCGATAGAACAGATTGGGCTCGCTGACCATGTACAACGTGCCGTTTTCGTCCATGGTCACGCCTTCGGCGCGGGGGATGGTGTTTTTCAGGCCATTGAAACCGCCAAGCACGGTCATGAAGCTGACTTGCTCGCCTTTTTCGTCCAGTTCCAGCAGCAGATGGGAGTCGGCGGACAAGACCAACAGGTGGCCAGTGCGCGGGTCGACGCTCAGGGCCGAGAGGTTGCGGATATCCAGCTCGGAGCTGGGCAATGTCTGCTTGTCGCCGGCCAGGGCCTGGCCGCCGTCGCTGTGCCAGGTAAACAGCTGCGCCGGGCGCTCAATGCCCAACACCAGTTGTTGATTGCGCTTGTCCCAGGTGACAGCCTCGAACGCCTTGTTCTGCTCCTTGGAGGGGCCCAGGTCGTAGCTTGGGAAGTCAGCGAAGGCCAGTTGCCGCGTATCGGCATCGACCTTGACCAGGGTCACGTTGTGCCTGCGCTCATCCACGATGGCCAGCACGCCGTTTTCCATCACCGTCACGCCTTCCGGGTTGCTCCAGCCCACCAGGGGTATCTTGCGCAGCACATCGCCCTGCAGGCTCAGTTCCACCAGGAATGGGTTGCGGCCCATGACCGCGAACAGGGTCTTGGTCCTTGGGTCGTAGGCCAAGTCCGAAGCTTCATCCTTTTCCATGCCGGGCAGCGGCTTGGCATCGATCACGGCCTGGTAATCCGGGAGCCAGACACTCTCCTGGCGCTCGACCGGGCTTTCAAAACGCTCCAACACCCATAACGCGCCCCGGTCATCCCAGTGCATCAACCAGGCAATGCCATACATCAGCGCCCCCGCCAGGCACAGCCAGGAATACCAGCGCATGTGCAAGCGCGAACGAAGCGTGGGTTTCACAGAAGGGAGAGGCACGGCCATGGAGGCATTCCAGATAATCGGCTGTAGGTGATAGCCCAGGCTCAGAACGCCTACGTGCCATATGCCCGAGGATTATCCAGATGACGTGTGAAAAAAATGCAAAACCCCGATTTTGGGGTGTATGCAAATTAACTGTGGGAGCTGGGCTTGTGTGGGAGCTGGCTTGCCTGCGATAGCATCACCGCGGTGTGCCTGATACACCACGGTGCTTGCATCGCAGGCAAGCCAGCTCTCACACAAGCCAGCTCCTACATAAGTAAGGGCGTTAGCGTACGAAGCTCTCGAAGCGGCTCACGCCCGGCAGTTCCAGCACCAGCTCATCGCCCACTTCCAGCGGCCCCACGCCGACAGGCGTGCCGGTGAGGATCACATCACCGGCCTGCAACGAGAAGCAGCCCGCCATATGCTGGATCATCGGCACAATCGGGTTGAGCATCTGCGCGCTGCTGCCGTCCTGGCGCACCTGGCCATTGATGGTCAGGCGAATGCCAATCTCGGCCAGGTCCGGGAAGGTGCTGCCGACCACGAACGGGGCAATCACCGCCGCACCGTCGAAGGACTTGGCGATTTCCCATGGCAGGCCCTTGGCCTTCAGCTCGGCTTGCTTGTCGCGCAAGGTCAGGTCCAGGGCCGGGGCGAAGCCGGAGATGGCGTCCAGCACTTCTTCACGGCTCGGGGTTTTCGACAAAGGCTTACCGATCAGCACCGCGATTTCCGCCTCGTAATGCACCGAGCCACGCTCGGCCGGAATGGCAAAACCGCCTTCCAGGGGCACCACGCAGCTGCCCGGCTTGATAAACAGCAGGGGCTCGGTCGGCACCGGGTTGTCCAGCTCCTTGGCGTGCTCGGCGTAGTTGCGCCCGATGCAGACCACTTTGCCCAGTGGAAAGTGGATGTTGGTGCCGTCGACGTACTTGTGCTGATAGCTCATGGGCCACTTCCTCTTGCGTGATGGTTAAACAGCGAAGATCTTGCCCGGGTTCATGATCCCGTTGGGGTCGAACACGGCTTTCACTGCCTTCATGTAGTCGATTTCAACCGGGGAGCGGCTGTAGGTCAGGTAATCACGCTTGGTCATGCCTACGCCGTGTTCGGCGGAGATCGAGCCGTTGTACTTCTCGACGGTCTCGAACACCCACTTGTTGACGGTGGCACACTTGGCGAAGAACTCATCCTTGGACAGGTTTTGCGGCTTGAGGATGTTCAAGTGCAGGTTGCCGTCACCGATGTGGCCGAACCAGACGATCTCGAAGTCCGGGTAGTGTTTGCCGACAATCGCATCGATTTCCTTGAGGAATGCCGGCACTTTCGACACGGTGACCGAAATGTCGTTCTTGTACGGCGTCCAGTGGGAGATGGTCTCGGAGATGTACTCGCGCAGCTTCCACAGGTTGTGCAACTGGGTTTCGCTCTGGCTCATCACGCCATCGAGCACCCAGCCCTGCTCGACACAGTGCTCGAAGGTTTCCAGGGCGTGGTTGGCCACTTCTTCGGTGGTGGCTTCAAATTCCAGCAGGGCGTAGAACGGGCAATCGGTCTCGAACGGCGCCGGTACATCGCCACGGGCCATGACCTTGGCCAGGGCCTTGTCGGAGAAGAACTCGAAGGCGGTCAGGTCCAGCTTGCCCTGGAATGCATGCAGCACCGGCATGATCGAGTCAAAGTCGGCGGTGCCCAGGACCATGGCAGTGAGGTTTTTAGGGGCCCGGTCCAGGCGCATGGTGGCCTCGACCACAAAGCCCAGGGTGCCTTCGGCGCCGATAAACAGCTGGCGCATGTCGTAGCCGGTGGCGTTCTTGATCAGGTCGCGGTTGAGTTCCAGCACATCGCCCTTGCCGGTGACGACCTTCATGCCCGCCACCCAGTTGCGGGTCATGCCGTAGCGAATCACCTTGATCCCGCCGGCATTGGTGCCGATATTGCCGCCAATCTGGCTGGAGCCGGACGAGGCGAAGTCCACCGGGTAGTACAGGCCGTTTTCTTCGGCGATGTTCTGCAATTGCTTGGTGACCACGCCCGGCTGGCACACGGCGGTGCGGTCGGTGAGGTTCACGTCGAGAATCTGGTTCATGTAGTCGAACGACACCACCACTTCGCCATTGGCCGCCACCGCAGCCGCCGACAAGCCGGTACGCCCACCGGACGGCACCAGCGCCACCTTGTGTTCATTGGCCCAACGGACAATGGCCTGTACCTGCTCAATGGTCTTGGGGAAGACGATGGCGGTCGGCGCGGGGGCGAAGTGCTTGGTCCAATCCTTGCCGTAAGCCTCCAGGGAGTCTGCATCGGTCAGCACTTTGCCGGGCTCAACCAGGGTCTTTAGCTCATCAATCAGGGCAGGATGGGTCATCGACAGAACTCTCGAACAATTCATGGTCATCCTGAGAACGCTTCACGTCGCAGGAATGAGTGTTTAGCGGGGCGCGTATGCTAGCATACCGCCCCCGCAGGACAGAGCCCAAGGGCGTTTCTGCGGTGACGGCTTTCCTGCCGTCCGGGTCAGCTTAAACGATCCGATTCCCTGCCATTTTTCTCCGGGACACAGGTTTACGCAGATGAGCAAGACTTCTCTCGATAAGAGCAAGATCAAGTTCCTTCTTCTGGAAGGCGTCCACCCATCGGCCGTCGACGTCCTAAAGGCCGCCGGGTACACCAGCATTGAGTACATCACCAGTTCTCTGCCGGAATCCCAGCTCAAGGAAAAGATCGCCGACGCGCACTTTATCGGCATTCGCTCCCGCACCCAGCTGACCGAAGAGGTCTTCGACCACGCCAAGAAGTTGGTGGCGGTCGGCTGTTTCTGCATCGGCACCAACCAGGTCGACCTCAATGCGGCGCGCGAGCGCGGTATCGCGGTGTTCAACGCCCCGTACTCCAACACCCGTTCCGTGGCGGAGCTGGTGTTGGCGGAAGCGATCCTGTTGCTGCGTGGCATCCCTGAGAAAAACGCTTCCTGCCACCGTGGCGGCTGGATCAAAAGCGCGGCCAACTCCTTTGAAATCCGCGGTAAGAAGCTGGGTATCGTCGGTTACGGCTCGATCGGTACCCAGTTGTCGGTACTGGCTGAAGGCCTGGGGATGCAGGTGTTTTTCTACGACACCCTGACCAAGCTGCCGCTGGGCAACGCCACCCAGGTGTCGAGCCTGACCGAACTGCTGGGCATGTCCGATATCGTGACCCTGCACGTGCCGGAAACCGCTGAGACCCAGTGGATGATCGGCGAGAAGGAAATCCGCGCCATCAAGAAGGGCGGGATCCTGATCAACGCCGCGCGCGGCACCGTGGTCGAGCTGGACGCCCTGGCCGACGCGATCAAGGACAAGCACCTGATCGGCGCCGCCATCGACGTGTTCCCGGTGGAACCGCGCTCCAACGACGACATCTTTGAGAGCCCGCTGCGTGGCCTGGACAACGTGATCCTGACCCCGCACATCGGCGGTTCCACCGCTGAAGCCCAGGCCAACATCGGCCTGGAAGTGGCAGAAAAGCTGGTCAAGTACAGCGACAACGGTACGTCGGTGTCCTCGGTCAACTTCCCGGAAGTGGCCCTGCCGGCTCACCCTGGCAAGCACCGCCTGCTGCACATCCACCAGAACATTCCTGGCGTGATGATGGAGATCAACAAGGTCTTCGCGGAAAACGGCATCAACATCTCCGGTCAGTTCCTGCAGACCAACGAGAAGGTCGGCTACGTGGTGATCGACGTCGATGCCGAGTACTCGGACCTGGCGCAAGAAAAGCTGCAGCACATCAGCGGTACTATTCGTAGCCGCGTGCTGTTCTAAAGCTTCAAGTGTGTACGAAAAAGGGAGCCCCGCGGGGCTCCCTTTTTTCGTCTGAACAAATCTTACTTCACGGTAATCGTAATCACTTTTGAGGCTACAGTAGGCTCGAACTGACGATGCAGGTTATCGCCCGCCAGCAGTTGCAGAGTGTGCTTGCCCGGGGCCAGGGTCAGTTCGGTCTTGGTTTGTGCCTTGCCGAAATGGATCACGGTCGCAGTGGCCGGGATCGGCTGGCTTGGGTCAGGCAGTTGCGTCTGGTCGATCAGCAGGTGGTGATGGCCGGCACCTGGCACCTGTTTGTCGATGGGCTCCAGGTCCATGCCCTTGATGCCAAACTCGACGGTAAAGGTCTTGTCGACGGTGGCGCCGTCCTTGGGCGAGACAATGGACACTTCAGCCCCCTTGGGTGCCGGTGTACGTGGGATATCGGCCGCCGAGGCCAGCATGGAAGCCCCCAGCAAAAGACTGGCCAGGGTTGCACGAGACAAAATGGCTTTCATTAACTTCTCCAGTTTTTCTGTGAAATCTGTAGGGTTATGACAACTTAGTGATGAAACGTTGTCCAAGGCACTCGACACCATAGCAAAGCGAGCCTGAATCGCGTCTCGCACCTTTGAATTCTTTAGGAGTGACCATGCGCTTTTTGCCTGGCCTGTTACTTGTGTTGCCTTTGTTGAGCCCCTTGGCTCACGCCGAACTGTTCGACGACGTGTTTGACCGTGGGGAACTGCGCATTGCCCTGGAAGCAGACACGCCGCCCTTCAACTTCAAGGAAGGCGACAAACTCACCGGTTTTGAAGTGGAACTGGGTGAGTTGCTGGCTCGGGAAATGGACGTACGCGCCTCCTTTATCACCACCGACGACAGCGACTTGCTGCCCGGTGTGGAAAGCGGCAAGTACGACGTGGCGATCAACCACATCGCTGTGACTCCTGAACTGCGCGATCGTTTCGATTTCAGCACGCCGTATAGCTATTCCAGCGCCCGCTTGATTGCGCACAAGCAACCCAAACGCCTGCTGAGCAACCTGGACACCCTCAAGGGCAGCCAGTTTGCCGCAAAGCCCAGCGAGGGCGTGGATCTGCGCAGCCGGGGTGATAGCAAAGCGACTTTGACCCTGGCGATCCCCTTCCAGAAGGGCAACCCGGCGTTCAAGTCGAGCCTGGACAAAGCGCTGGAGCGGATCAAGGCCGATGGGCGGCTGACGGCATTGTCGGAAAAGTGGTTTGAGGCAGACACCAGCAAACCCACCAAATAACCCATGTGGGACCAGACTTGTGTGTGGGAGGGCTTGTGTGGGGGCGGGCTTGCCACATGGGCTTTTAGGTCGGATTTGAGAGCAGGGCCAGGGCTACCGCAGCCTCGGCCAGTTCCAATTCGCTGAACACCTGCACCCCATGGCGCTTGAGCAACGCCGCCGTCACCCCTTCGCCCGCAACTTTCACCCCACTGAAGGTGCCGTCATACGTCAGCAGGTTGCCGCATGACGGACTGTTGGCCTTGAGCACGGCAATGCCGATGCCATGGCGCTGCACCAGGGCCAAAGCCTGGCGCGCGCCCTCAAGGAAGGCTTCGCTGAAGTCCGCGCCATCGGCGGTCAACACCCGGGCCCGGCCTTCCCACACATCCAGCCCTTGCCCACCCGGAATTTCGGCCGGGGGTCGTGGCGTGGGCAGGCCACCGGCCACTTCCGGGCACAATGCAACTACCCGGCCTTCGGCCTGCCAGGCGGCCAGTTGGTCGAACGGCCCGCTGGCGCCACCGTCGTAACGTACCCAATGCCCCAACAGGCAGCGGCTGACCAGAATCTTTTGCACGCTCAAAACGGCTCGTTGCCCCGCCGGCGAAACCAGCCGGTCAGGGACAGGCGTTCGCGGTGGGCGGGCAGGACTTCATGGGGCACGTCCCCCGACAGGAACACCACCAGGCAACCGCCGGCAGGGTCCACGTCGTATTCAACGCCATCCTTGAGGTACATGCGCAACTGGCCGCCGTGCTCGGGCAGCCAGTCCTGGTTCAGGTAGACCACCGCCGAGACCATGCGCCGGTCATCGTCGCGAAAACGGTCGAGGTGCTTGAGGTAGAACGCCCCTGGCGGGTACATGGCGAAGTGGCATTCAAACTCTTCCAGGCCAAGGAACAGCCCGCGGTTCATCGCCAGCCGCAGGCTGTCCATCAGCCCCAGATAGCGATCGCACACCGACGCCTGGCCGGGTTCCAGCCACTGGATATGGTCGCCACGGATCCCCTCGCGAATCTCCTGGGCTGGGCCTCGTCCTACAGCGGCCGGTGCCAATTCACCTTCAGCGGCACGTTTATGGCACTCAGCCGCCAGTTCCAGGGTCAGAGCCTCTGGCAGGAAGATGTTCTGCTGCGACCAGCCTTTCACGGCCAGGTCGTCGACGATGCGTAGCAGCAGCGGGTCATCAGGGGATATGTGCATGGCGCGCATAGTATCCATACGCCTGGAAAACCGACAGCGCCGCCGAGCGCCTAAATACACTTTAGTCAGGCGATTGATAGGACTTCTCGACAAATCCTACGCCCGACACGGACAATAGTGGCCGACTGACAGGAGTCCCTATGCGTCGTTTGTTTTTATCCTTGCTGATGTTCTGCGTGTTGCCCGCCTGGGCAGACAGCCATGACCAGTTGTACACGGTCGCCGGCTGGCCGGAACAACGTGCGCATTTTACTGACGCCTTGAGTGCCGCCCAGCAGCGCTACCGCAACAGCTTGCCACCGGCGGTGTACCAGGCGCTGGTGGACAACAGCAATAAACGCTTCGCCCCCAAGGCCATGGATCAGCGCGCCGAAGCCCAGTTGCGCCAGAACCTGGCCGACCCCAAGCCGGCGCTGGCGTTTTTCCAGTCGCCGCTGGGGCGCAAGATTGTCGCCGCCGAGTTGCTGGCGACCCGCCGTGACCAGTTGGCCAAGAACGCCCAGGGTTTGCCGCAGATCCAGGCCGACGCCACCCGCAGCCTGATCATCGGCCACCTGGCCCAGGCCCTGCCCGCCCGCGAAGCCGGGGCCGAGGTCAGCCTGGCGATTGCCGGCGTGGCCGCAGACAGCCTGAGCCAGATGATCCCTGGCCTGTTGGGCGCAGGCCAGGCGCAAAGCCTGCTCAACGGCCAGCGCGAGCGCTTGATGCAGCAGATCGGCAATGACCTGCACAACACCCTGCTGTACGTCTATCGGGACCTGTCGAACCCGGAGCTGGAAGAGTTCGCCACCTTTGCCGAATCGCCGGAAGGCAAGGCTTACTACCAGGCGGCACTGGCGGCGATCCGCGCCGGGCTGGCGGTCGGCCAGAGCACCTCAAGCCTGGCCCCCTGATACCCGCCCTGTAGGAGCGAGCTTGCTCGCGCCTACAGGGGGAAGGGTCAGGTCAGATGGTCGGTGAGGAACTTGAAGTATTCCTCGCGAATTTCAGGCAGCTCATTGGCCAAGTGATGCCGCCCACGGGGCAACATCAGGACCTGCGGCTGATCAAACTTGCCACGCAGCACCTGCAGGTTGTGCTGCCAATCCACCGTCATATCCTCCTCGCCCTGCACGATCAGGGGCCGCCGCGGACTGCGCGGCGCCGCTTCGATGCGTTTGATCCAGCGCGCCAGCGCGCCCACCCAGGCGGTCGGCAACTGCCGGGGCTGCAATGGGTCGGCTTCGAGGAAGGGGCGGAACGCCGGGTCGTTGCTGTTATCGCTGAAGCGCCGGGCGATGCCTTTGACGAACGGCTTGAGCAGGTAATAGCTGAGCTGCGACCAGCCCCAGGCACGCGGCCGCACCAGTGGCGACAACAGGAACGTCTGCCCCTGCGCCGGGCTGCTGGCGCCCTGGTTGAGCAGATGGTCCACCACAATCGCCCCACCGGTACTTTGCCCGAACAGATGCCAGGGCTTGGGCAGTTGCAGCGCGTCGGCCTGCTCGAACAAGCCCTGCACCACGTGCTGGTACACCGCAAAATCATCGATGCTGGCGCGCTCGCCGCTGGACAGGCCATGGCCCGGCAAATCGCAGGCAATCACCACGAAGCCCTGGTCCAGGCCCCACTCCACCACGTTGCGGTACAGGCCCATATGGTCGTAGAAACCGTGGAACATAAACAGTGTTGCCACAGGTTGCGCCGGCCACCAGGCCTGGCTGACCACCTTGAACCCCTCCACCTCGAAGCACCCCAGGCGGCTGGCCACCGGGGTTTTGCGCGCGGCCAGGTCCAGCCCGTAGAAGCGCTGGTAGACCCTGGCCTCGGCCGAAAGCGGCTGCGCGTCCACCAGGGGCCGCAAGCTTTCGCGCAGATGATCGGGGTCAAAGGTAACAGGCATAAACACTTCCAGACTCAGGCTTCACAGCCTTGAACAGATGAATATCGAGTCGCGATATTCATCTGTCAGGGCAAGCATGGCAAGCTACGCCACCTTCGAGGATGGTTCTGAATGCGAAAACCCTACCGCACCGCCCTGTTCGCCAGCCTGATCCTGCTGATCTGCGCCGCCGTGCTGTGGGCCGCGTATGACTGGTTCCAGGGCCGCTACCTGCGGGCTTTCAGCGAACATACAGCGGTGTTTTCCGGGGACCTGCTGCGCCTGCCCGACGACCTCGCCGGGCCCGGGCCGATCCGCCTGGTGCACTTCTGGGACCCGGCCTGCCCGTGCAATGTCGGCAACCAGCAGCACCTGAGTGAACTGATCGAGCAATACGCGCCCCAGGGCGTGGAGTTCTATGCCCTGCAAAAAACCGGCAGCCACGGCCAACTGCCCGCGACCCTGGGCACGATGAAAATCCTCACCAGCCTGCCCGGTGCCGACCAACTGCCCGCCAGCCCGGCAGTGGGGATCTGGGATCGCAATGGCAAACTGGCGTATTTCGGCCCGTACAGCGAGGGCCTGACCTGTAATTCGAGCAACAGCTTTATCGAACCGATCCTGCAGGCGCTCAAGGGCGGTCGAGCGGTGAACGCGACCCACACCCTGGCGGTGGGCTGCTATTGTTCTTGGCCGGAAGGTTCATAGCCCTACACGAATAAAAAGGATTGTTCATGAAGCGCGTCTTGTCGGGTCTTGCGGCCCTGCTGGTGTTGATCGCCCTCGGGGCTGGCTGGTACGTCTACAGCAAGCAACCCACCCGCCAGGGCACGGTAGAGTTGGCCAACCTGCAAGGCTCGGTCACGGTGCGCTACGACGACCGTGGCGTGCCGCATATCCGCGCCGAGAACGAGGCCGACCTGTATCGCGCCCTGGGTTATGTGCACGCCCAGGACCGCCTGTTCCAGATGGAAATCATGCGCCGCCTGGCGCGCGGTGAACTGGCCGAGGTGCTGGGCGCCAAGTTGCTGGACACCGACAAACTGTTCCGCAGCCTGCGCATCGGCGAGCGCGCCACCACCTATGCCGCGCAGATGGACCGCCAGTCACCGCACTGGAAGGCCCTGCAAGCCTATCTGGACGGGATCAACCAATATCAGGACCGCCACGCCAGCCCCATGGAGTTCGACGTGCTGGGCATCCCCAAGCGGCCGTTCACCGCGGCCGACACCGTCAGCATCGCCGGCTACCTGGCCTACAGCTTTGCCGCAGCTTTTCGTACAGAGCCTTTGTTGACCTACGTGCGCGACCAACTGGGCAGCGACTACCTGCAAGTATTTGACCTCGACTGGAAGCCCAACGGCGACCTGGGCCTGGCCGCCGCCGACTGGCAAGGCCTGAGTGCCATCGCCCGCCTCAGCGAGCAGGCCCTGGCCGACAACGGCCTGCCGCAGTTCGAGGGCAGCAACGCCTGGGCCATCAGCGGCAACCGCACCAAAAGCGGCAAGCCGTTGCTGGCAGGCGACCCGCATATCCGGTTCTCGGTGCCGTCGGTGTGGTACGAGGCGCATCTGTCGGCGCCCGGCTTTGAACTCTATGGTTATCACAACGCCTTGGTGCCGGTGGCGTTCCTGGGCCACAACAAGGCGTTTGGCTGGAGCCTGACGATGTTCCAGAACGATGACCTCGACCTGATCGCCGAGCAGGTCAACCCGGACAACCTCAACCAGGTGCGCTACCACGACCAGTGGGTCGACATGACCACCAGCGAACAACAGATCGCGGTCAAGGGCCAGGCCCCGGTAACGCTGACCCTGCGCCAGTCGCCCCACGGCCCGATCATCAACGACGTGCTGGGCGCCCATGCCGGCACCACGCCGATTGCCATGTGGTGGGCCTTCCTCGACACCGAAAACCCGATCCTCGAGGGTTTCTACCAGCTCAATCGCGCCGACACCCTGGCCAAGGCGCGCATGGCGGTGGCCAAGGTGCATGCGCCGGGGCTCAATATCGTGTGGGCCAATGCCCGGGGCGATATCGGCTGGTGGGCGGCGGCGCAACTGCCGATCCGCCCGGCCGGGGCCAACCCCGGGTTTATCCTCGACGGCAGTACGGCCCAGGCCGACAAGCTGGGCTTCTACCCGTTCAGCGCCAACCCCCAGGAAGAAAACCCCACCCGTGGCTACGTGGTCTCGGCCAATGCCCAGCCGGTGTCGCCCACGGGCATGCCGATCCCCGGCTATTACAACCTGGCGGACCGCGGCCAACAGTTGAACGCGCAATTGAGCGACAACCAGGTCAAATGGGACCTGGACAACAGCCAGGCCGTGCAACTGGGCACCACCACCGCCTACGGGCCCCGCCTGCTGGCGCCGCTGTTGCCGGTGCTGCGCGAGGTGGTCAAGGACCCCGCCGAACTCAAGTTGCTGGAGCAACTGGCCGCGTGGAAAGGTGACTACCCGGTAGAGTCGATCCCGGCCACGCTGTTCAACCAACTGTTGTACGACCTGGCCGACGCGGCCTTTCGCCCCAAGCTGGGCGACGAGATGTTCAAGACCCTGATCACCACCCGTGTCGTCGACGCGGCCTTGCCGCGCCTGGCTGCTGCGGTGGATTCGCCGTGGTGGAACGGCCAGCGCGCCGAGACGCTCAAGCGCGCCTGGGACAAGAGCCTGGCCCATCTGAAAAGCACCTTCGGCGCTGACCCGGCGCAGTGGCAGTGGGGCAAGGCCCATACCCTGACCCACGGCCATCCGCTGGGCGTCAAGCAGCCACTGGACCAGATCGTCAATGTCGGGCCGTTTGCCGCACCGGGCAGCCACGAAGTGCCGAACAACCTGTCGGCAATCATCGGCCCGGCGCCATGGCCGGTGACGTACGGCCCGTCCACCCGACGCCTGGTGGACTTTGCCGACGCCGCCCACGCCCTGACCATCAACCCGGTCGGCCAAAGCGGCGTGCCGTTCGACAAGCACTATGCCGACCAGGCCCAGACGTATATCGAGGGTGGCTACGAGCAGGCGCATTTTGATGAAGAAGAGGTCCAGGCCAATACTCGCGGCACCCTCAAGTTGTTGCCGGCCCGCCCCCCACAACAGCCCTGAAGAAACACCCACACAAGCCCACAGTTTTAATCTGCGTTGCGCATTCGACCGGGCGCTTGGCCATATGCCTCCTTGAATTTCTTGCTGAACGCCGCCTGGGACTGGTAACCCACCCGGGCCGCAATATCCGTCAGGCTCAGCCGTGACTGCTGCAGCAGATTGAACGCCAGCTCCATGCGCAACTGGGTCAGCAGCACCCACGGCGACACGCCGGCCACTTTGACAAATGCGCGCATGAACGTGGCCCGGGACATCGATGCAGCCCCCGCCAGGCTGTCGATGGTCCAGTCATGCCCGGGCTCGGCCAGCATCGCCTGCCAGGCGCGGCCCAGGCGTTTGTCGGTGAGCAAGGCAAAGGTGCCGGCCAGCGGCGCCTGTTGCGCCAACCAGGTGCGCACCAGCAAGGTGAACAGCGCCACCGACAGGGCATCAATAAACGACCGCGCGCCCAGCCGCTCACCGTCAGCCTCGCTGCGCATCAGCGCAATCAGTGCCGCCAGTTGCCCATCGGCCGGCCATTGTCGGCTGGACACCACCAGGTACTCGGGCAAGGCCGCAAACAGCAACGACTGGCGGTTGTAGTGAAAGGCGCCACAGAGCATCTCCACCTGCGGCTGATCACCGCCCAAGCGATGCACCTTCAGTACCCCGCTGTCGATCACCGTGGGCAGCCTCGGCGGGGCCTGCGCGCCCTGGCTGCGCAGCAGATGGGTCGCACCACCGGGCATCAACAGGATATCGCCTTCTACCAGCGTCACCTGCTGCCCACCCGAAAGCTCGGCGTGGCAGGTCCCCCGTACGACAATATGATACGGCGCCACCCCCAGCGATTCGGGCGCATGGTCCAGGGCCCAGTCGCCCTGGAACTGGCAGCGCACGTCAAGGCGGCCGCGCAGGTTGGCCAGTGTGATCAGCGTGTCGATAGCGTTCATTTGCGAATATCGGTCAAAAAGATGAGCGGATCGAACAATACCGCCAAATCCGAACGGCACACACTGGCTTCACACCCAACCCGTTCAGGAGTCAACGCAATGTTCAATAACTGGCCCGACTTGCTGCCCACCGTGAAGAACGCCTTTGGCGCACTGGGCAAGAGCAACCCGAAGATGGTCAAAGCCTACATGGCGCTGGGCGAGGCTGCCGAGGAAAACAACGTCCTGGATGCCAAGACCCGCGAACTGATCGCGATTGCCGTGGCCATCACCACCCGCTGCGACGGCTGCATCGGCGTGCATGCCGACGCCGCGATCAAGGCCGGCGCCACCCGCGAAGAAATCGCCGCGACGCTTGCCACCGCGATCTCGTTGAATGCCGGCGCCGCCTACATCTACTCGCTGCGCGCGCTGGAAGCCTACGACACACTCAAACCAACGCCGCAAAGTTGAGCTGAAACGCCGGGCGCTGGCACGTACATCAAGATCGTTCCCACGCTCTGCGTGGGAATGCAGCCCTGGACGCTCCGCGTCCACAGCGTGACGCAGAGCGTCACAGGAGGCGCTACCACGCAGAGCGTGGGAGCGATCAGTCTTAGACCGGCGCTGGCACGTACATAAGATCGTTCCCACGCTCTGCGTGGGAATGCAGCCCAGGACGCTCCGCGTCCACAGCGTGACGCAGAGCGTCACAGGAGGCACTCCCACGCGGAGCATGGGAGCGATCAGTCTTAGACCGGTGCTGGCGCCCGGCGTACATCCGGCTGTTTCCAGCCATCCGCCGCAGCTTCTTCAATCGCTTGCTGGATCGCCTTCTTGCGCCGCTCTTCAGCACGGCGGCTGAAGAACCACACCAGGAACGTCACCAACGACACCGCCAACAGGATCAGGCTGGCCACGGCGTTGATCTCGGGCTTGACCCCAAGGCGCACCGCCGAGAACACTTCCATCGGCAAGGTGGTCGAGCCCGGGCCCGAGACGAAGCTGGCCAGTACCAGGTCATCCAGGGACAGCGCGAACGACATCATGCCGCCCGCCGCCAGCGAAGGCGCGATCATCGGGATGGTGATCAGGAAGAACACCTTCCACGGCCGCGCCCCCAGGTCCATGGCCGCTTCTTCGATCGACAGGTCCAGCTCCCGCAGGCGCGCCGACACCACCACCGCCACATACGCCGCACAGAACGTGGTGTGGGCGATCCAGATGGTGACGATGCCACGCTCCTGGGGCCAGCCGATCATCTGCGCCATGGCCACGAACAGCAGCAACAGCGACAGACCGGTGATCACTTCGGGCATGACCAGTGGCGCGGTCACCAGGCCGCCGAACAGCGTGCGGCCCTTGAACTGGCTGATACGGGTCAGCACGAACGCGGCCAATGTGCCCAGCGCCACCGCGGCCACCGCCGTGTAGCAGGCGATTTCCAGGGAACGCGCCACCGAGCCCATCAACTGGGTGTTGTCCAACAGGCCCACGTACCACTTGATCGACCAGCCGCCCCACACCGTCACCAGTTTCGATTCGTTGAACGAATAGATCACCAGGATCAGCATCGGCAGGTAGATGAACAACAACCCGGCTACCAGCATGAAGCTGGAGAAACTGAAGCGCTTCATACCTTGCCCTCCATCTCTTTGGCTTGGCTGCGGTTAAACAGAATGATCGGCACGATCAGGATCGCCAGCATCACCACCGCCAGGGCGGAAGCCACCGGCCAGTCACGGTTGTTGAAGAATTCTTGCCACAACACTTTACCGATCATCAGGGTTTCCGGGCCGCCCAGCAGTTCCGGGATCACGAACTCGCCCACCACCGGGATGAATACCAGCATGCAGCCGGCGATGATGCCGTTCTTGGACAACGGCACGGTGATTTTCCAGAAGCTGTTGAAGGTGCTCGAACCCAGGTCCGACGCGGCTTCCAGCAGGCTCTGGTCATGTTTGACCAGGTTGGCGTACAGCGGCAGGATCATGAACGGCAGGTACGAATAGACCACGCCGATATACACCGCGATATTGGTGTTGAGGATCTGCAACGGCTCGTTGATCAGGCCCATGGACATCAGGAAGCCATTGAGCAAGCCGTTGTTGCTGAGGATGCCCATCCACGCATACACGCGGATCAGGATCGCGGTCCAGGTCGGCATCATGATCAGCAGCACCAGTACGGTCTGCATCTCTTTGCGCGCACTGGCGATGGCGTAGGCCATCGGGTAGCCGATCAGCAGGCACAAGGCCGTGCTGAAAAATGCCATCTTCAGCGAACCCAGGTAGGCGGCGATGTACAGCTCGTCGCCGGCCAACAGGCTGTAGTTGGCCAGGTTGAGCACCACCTCCAGCTTCTGCTCGAGGTAGGTGTAGATCTCGGTGTAGGGCGGGATCGCCACGTCGGCTTCGGCAAAGCTGATCTTCAGGACAATGAAGAACGGCAGCATGAAGAACAGGAACAGCCACAGGAATGGAATCCCGATGACCACCTGCTTGCCGCTGGGAATTATTCGGTGCAATCGCCGTTTGAATTTCTTCATGTTCATGAGCGAAGTACCACGCCGCTGTCGTCTTCCCACCACACGTAGACCTGGTCACCCCAGGTCGGCCGCGCGCCACGGCGTTCGGCGTTGGCGACGAAGGACTGCACCAGCTTGCCGCTCGGCAGCTCGACGTAGAACACCGAGTGGCCGCCCAGGTAGGCAATGTCATGCACCTTGCCGCTGGACCAGTTGTGCTCGCAGGTCGGCATTTCGGTGGTGACCAGCAGTTTTTCCGGGCGGATGGCGTAGGTCACCGACTTGTCTTCCACCGACGTGGCGATGCCATAACCCACGTAGATATCGCGGTCCAGGTCGGCGCACTTGAGCACCGCGTGGCCTTCGGCGTCATCCACCACCACGGTGTCGAAGATGTTGACGTTGCCGATGAACTCGCACACCAGGCGGCTGGTGGGGGTTTCGTAGATATCGATCGGGCTGCCGATCTGCGCGATCCAGCCCAGGTGCATGATCGCGATGCGCTCGGCCATGGTCATGGCCTCTTCCTGGTCGTGGGTCACCATCACGCAGGTCACGCCGACGCGCTCGATGATCTCCACCAGTTCCAGCTGCATCTGCGAGCGCAGCTTCTTGTCCAGGGCGCCCATCGGCTCATCGAGCAGCAGCAGTTTCGGGCGCTTGGCCAGGGAACGGGCCAGGGCCACCCGCTGACGCTGGCCGCCAGACAACTGGTGCGGCTTGCGCTTGGCGTACTGGCTCATCTGTACCAGCTTGAGCATCTCGGCCACGCGGGCCTCGACTTCGGCCTTGGGGATCTTGTCCTGTTGCAGGCCGAAGGCGATGTTCTGCGCCACGGTCATATGGGGGAACAAGGCGTAGGACTGGAACATCATGTTGATCGGCCGCTCGTAGGGCGGCATGTCGGTGATATCCACACCGTCGAGGAAAATCCGCCCTTCGGTCGGGCGCTCGAAACCTGCGAGCATGCGCAGCAAGGTGGACTTGCCCGAACCCGATCCGCCGAGCAAGGCGAAGATCTCGCCTTTCTTGATTTCCAGGGACACATCGTCCACGGCAATCGTCTCGTCGAACTTCTTCGTGACCCGGTCGATTTTGACCAACACCTTTTTCGGTGTCTGGTCGCCCTCGAGGGCTTTCTTATAGGCGCCGGAGGCAACTGCCATTTACGAAACTCCCAGAAAAAAAGAGTGCAGAACGTCCAATACGAACGAACCTTAGATAGTGTGAGCCTTACTTGCCCGTCTTGACCTTGGTCCAGCTACGGGTCATCAAGCGTTGCACTTTCGGGGGTAGCTCGAAGTTGACAAACGTCCGGTCGAGAACCGCCTGCGGTGGATAAACCGCTTCGTCAGTGCGTATCGATTGCTCCATCAGCGTGTCCGCCCCTGGGTTAGGGTTGGCGTAGCCGACATAATCACTGACCTGAGCGATCACTTCAGGTTGCAGTAAATAGTTGATGAAGGCGTGGGCCTCCTTGACGTTGGTCGAATCCTTGGGGATCGCCAGCACGTCAAACCACAGGTTGCCGCCTTCTTTCGGAATCACGTAGGCGATATTCACGCCCTTGCCCGCCTCGGCTGCACGGGCCTTGGCCTGGAATACATCGCCGGAGAACCCGGCGGCCACGCAGATATTGCCGTTGGCCAGGTCCGAGATGTATTTGGAAGAGTGGAAGTAGGTCACATAGGGACGCACTTTCAGGAGCTTTTCCTCGGCCTTCTTGTAGTCGGCCGGGTTGGTGCTGTTGGGGTCCAGGCCCATGTAGTTGAGCACCGCCGGCAGCATTTCATCGGCCGAGTCCATGAAGGACACGCCGCAGCTGGCCAGCTTCTTCATGTTTTCCGGCTCGAACAGCACAGCCCAAGAGTCGATCTTGTCGACACCCAGCACTTCTTTGACTTTGTCGACGTTGTAGCCAATGCCGTTGGTGCCCCACAGGTAGGGCACGGCGTATTGGTTACCCGGGTCGTTCTTTTCCAGGCGCTTGAGCAGCGCCGGGTCGAGGTTGGCGTAGTTGCTCAACTGCGCCTTGTCGATTTTCTGGAACGCGCCCGCCTTGATCTGCTTGCCCAGGAAGTGGTTGGACGGCACCACCACGTCATACCCGGTGCGCCCGGCCAGTAATTTGCCTTCCAGGGTTTCGTTGGAATCGAACACGTCATAGACCGGCTTGATGCCGGTGGCCTTTTCAAAGTTGGCCAGGGTCTCGGGGCCGATATAGTCCGACCAGTTATAAACATGCACAGTCGAAGCCGCCTGCACGCTGACTGCCAACGTGAGACCCGCCCCTACCAGCAAGGCTTTGCGAAATAAAGAAATTGGCAAGTGGAGGTCCTCTTAAATAGTTGGGCCCAAAGTTGTTGCCCGACAACAAAACCGGCGCGCAACTTACCCTCGATAAACCGATCCGGCAAAACTTTCTGTCATTTAATTTGTGAGAGCGGGCCTGGGTGGGAGCGAGCCCGCTCCCACACAAGCTCGCTCCTACAGGTTCTTGCTTATTTACCCGACTTGATCTTGGTCCAGCTGCGCGTCAGCAGGCGCTGGGTCGCGGCCGGCAGATCGCTGATTGCATACAGCTTGGCTTTCACGTCATCCGACGGGTAGATGCTCGGGTCGCCCGAGATATCCTTGTTCACCAGCGGCGTGGCGGCCTTGTTACCGTTCGGGAAACGTACGCTGTTGGTGATTGCCGCCATGACTTCAGGCTTGAGCAGGTAGTTCATGAACTGGTAGGCGGCGTCCAGGTTCTCGGCATCTTTAGGGATGGCAACCATGTCGTAGAAGCTGCCTGCGCCTTCCTTCGGAATGGCGTAGGAAACCTTGACCTTGCCACCGGCTTCAGCCGCGCGGGACTTGGATTGTTCCAGGTCACCCGAGTAACCCACGGCTACGCAGATGTTGCCGTTGGCCAGGTCCGAGATGTACTTGGAGGAGTGGAAGTAGCCTATCGAAGGACGGATCTTGAGGAACAGTGCCTCGGCTTCAGCCAGTTGCTTCTTGTCCTGGCTGTCGGTCGGGTAGCCCAGGTAGTGCAGGGCCACCGGGATCATTTCGGTTGGCGAGTCGAGGAAGCTCACGCCACAGCTCTTGAGTTTTTCGATGTTCTCGGGCTTGAACAGCACATCCCAGGAGTCGATCTTGTCCACGCCCAGCGCAGCCTTGACCTTGTCCGGGTTGTAGCCGATGCCGATGGTGCCCCACATGTACGGGAATGCGTGCAGGTTGCCTTTGTCGCTGGCGTCACCGACAGCCTTGAGCAGGTCGGTATCAAGGTTCTTCCAGTTGGGCAGCTTGGACTTGTCCAGTTCCTGGTACACACCGGCCTTGATCTGCTTGGCCAGGAAGTTGTTCGACGGCACCACCACGTCGTAGCCGGACTTGCCCGCCAGCAGCTTGGCTTCCAGGGTTTCGTTGCTGTCAAAAACGTCGTACACCACCTTGATGCCGGACTCTTTCTCAAAGTTGGCGATGGTGTCCGGTGCGATGTAGTCGGACCAGTTGTAGACGTGCAGCACTTTGTCGGCAGCCTGGGCCATGCTGGCCATTGCGCCCATCAGGGACAAGGCCAGGAGGGTCTTGCCAGCGTTCTTCAAACCTAATGCCTTCATTCGGTCATGCTCCAATTTTTTCTTTTTTGGGCCACATTTCTCTATGTTTCATGGCCCGTCGAGGGGCGACAAAACAGGGCGACAGTCTGGCAAGTTCAGGGGCCGGCTTTCAACCAAAGCCCCGCATTTATCATTGCCCGGATGCAACAGCCGCAGCCGCTGCATTCTGAGCCTAGCACTTAGCCCTGCAATGCCGCCAAAGTCAGGTCCAGGCACTGGCGAGCCTTGGTGACCAACTCGTCAATTTCGGCCTTGCTGATCACCAGCGGCGGCGAAATGATCATGGTATCGCCCACGGCGCGCATGATCAGGCCGTTCTCGAAGCAGAAGGTGCGGCAGATCATGCCCACGCCCTTGCCTTCATAACGCTTGCGCGTGGCCTTGTCCTGGACCAGCTCGATGGCCCCCAGCATGCCGACACCACGCACTTCGCCCACCAGCGGATGATCCGCCAGCTCGCGTAGACGCTTTTGCAAATACGGTGCCGTTTCGTCATGGACGCGGCTGACAATTTTTTCATCGCGCAGGATGCGGATGTTTTCCAGGGCCACCGCCGCCGCCACCGGGTGGCCGGAATAGGTGAAACCGTGGTTGAAATCGCCACCTTCGTTGAGCACCGCCACCACTTCGTCGCGCACGACCAGGCCGCCCATGGGGATATAACCCGAGGTCAGGCCCTTGGCGATAGTCATCATGTCTGGTTTGAGGCCGAAAAAGTCGCTACCGAACCACTCACCGGTGCGGCCAAAGCCACAGATCACTTCATCGGCGACAAACAGGATGTCGTACTTGGCAAGGATTTCCTTGATGCGCGGCCAGTAGGTCTCTGGCGGCACGATCACACCGCCGGCGCCCTGGATCGGCTCGGCGATAAAGGCACCGACGTTGTCCACGCCGACTTCGAGGATCTTCTCTTCCAGTTGGTTGGCCGCCCATACCCCGAATTCTTCAGGGCTCATGTCGCCGCCTTCGCCGAACCAGTACGGCTGGGCGATGTGCACGATGCCCGGGATCGGTAAGTCGCCCTGCTCGTGCATATACGTCATGCCGCCCAGGCTGGCGCCGGCCACGGTGGAGCCGTGGTAGCCATTCTTGCGGCTGATGATGGTTTTTTTGTTCGGCTGGCCCTTGATCGCCCAGTAGTGGCGGACCATGCGCAACATGGTGTCGTTGCCTTCGGAGCCGGAGCCGGTGAAGAACACATGGTTCATGCCGGCCGGAGCGATATCGGCGATGGCCTTGGCCAGTTCCAGCACCGGCGGGTGGGCGGTCTGGAAGAACAGGTTGTAATAAGGCAGTTGTTTCATCTGCTGGGCGGCGGCATCAGCCAGCTCGTCGCGGCCATAACCGATGGCCACGCACCACAGGCCGGCCATGCCGTCGAGGATCTTGTTGCCTTCGCTGTCCCACAGGTAAACGCCCTTGGCGTTGGTGATGATGCGCGGGCCTTTCTCTTTCAACTGCTTGAAATCGCTGAACGGCGCCAGGTGATGATCGTTGCTCAGGGCTTGCCATTCACGGGTTTGCGGGTTGTTGCTGGACATACCAATCTCCAAAAAGTAGGTGAAGGTGCGGCGTATGACAGCCGCACCCGGCGCATCAGACGGCGAAGAGCAGGAATTCCCGCTCCCACGAACTGATCACGCGCTTGAAGTTTTCATGCTCGGCCCGCTTGACCGCGACGTAGCCAGTGATGAATTTGTGACCCAGGTATTTCTCGATGGTCTTGCTGTTTTCCATGCGTTCCAGTGCGTCTTCGATGGTCAACGGCAGGCGCAGGTTGCGGCGCTCGTAACCACGGCCGACCACCGGGGCGCTCGGGCTGATGCCTTCGACCATGCCGATATAGCCGCACAGCAAGCTGGCGGCGATGGCCAGGTACGGGTTGGCATCGGCGCCCGGCAGGCGGTTTTCCACACGGCGGTTCTGCGGGCCGGCATCCGGCACGCGCAGGCCCACGGTGCGGTTCTCTTCGCCCCACTCCACGTTCACCGGCGCCGAGGTGTCCGGCAGGAAGCGGCGGAACGAGTTGACGTTGGGCGCAAACAGCGGCAACAGCTCGGGGATGAACTTCTGCAGGCCACCGATGTGGTGCAGGAACAGCTCGCTCTTGGAGCCGTCTTCATTGGAGAACACGTTCTTGCCGGTGGCGATATCAATGATGCTCTGGTGCAGGTGCATGGCGCTGCCGGGCTCGCCGGTCATGGGCTTGGCCATGAAGGTGGCGGCCACATCATGCTTGAGTGCGGCTTCACGCATGGTGCGCTTGAACACCAGGATCTGGTCGGCCAGGGACAGGGCATCGCCGTGACGGAAGTTGATTTCCATCTGCGCCGTGCCGTCCTCGTGGATCAGGGTGTCGAGGTCCAGCTCCTGCAGCTCGCACCAGTCGTAGACGTCTTCAAACAACGGGTCGAATTCGTTGGCCGCTTCTATAGAGAAGGATTGGCGACCGGTTTCCGGGCGGCCGGAACGGCCAATCGGCGGTTGCAGCGGGAAGTCCGGGTCTTCGCAGCGCTTGGTCAGGTAGAACTCCATCTCCGGCGCCACGATAGGCTGCCAGCCTTTGTCGGCGTAGAGCTTGAGGACTTTCTTGAGCACGTTGCGCGGCGACAGCTCGATCGGGTTGCCTTGCTTGTCGTAGGTGTCGTGGATCACCTGGGCGGTGGGCTCGATGGCCCAGGGCACCAGGAATACCGCGTTCTGGTCGGGGCGGCAGATCATGTCGATGTCGGCCGGGTCGAGCAATTCGTAATAGATGTCGTCTTCGACATAGTCGCCGGTCACGGTCTGCAACAGAACGCTCTCGGGCAGGCGCATGCCTTTTTCGGCGATGAACTTGTTGGTCGGCGAGATCTTGCCCCGGGTGATCCCCGTGAGGTCGCCAATCATGCATTCGACTTCTGTGATCTTGTGGTCTTTCAACCAATCGGTGAGCTGGTCGAGGTTGTTACTCATAAATGCCTCTGGGCTGGGTTTCCTGACATCCATTAAAGGTCAGGCGTTGTTTGACGCGTGTGCGTCTCTTTGTTTCGCCCGCGTTCGGCAGGCATCGCCAAATGCCTGGAAGATCGCGAGGTAGTACGGGTTGGAGCTTACCTGCCATTCGGGGTGCCATTGCACTCCTAATGCAAAAGCCTCTGCAAATGCCTTGCCCTGTTTGAGCGAAAAAGCCTCGACCAGGCCGTCCGGCGCGCGCGCTTCGACCTGCAGGCCGGGCGCCAGGCGGTCAACGCCCTGGCTGTGGATCGAGTTGACCTGGATCGTGTCCGGCAAGCCCAGGCCAGACAAGACCCCGCCCGGCGTGATCGCCACGGCATGCGCCGGGCCGTACTGCACGTCCAGCGGCTGGGTGTCGTCTTCGCGGTGATCGAGCATACCCGGCAGTTCATGAACCTTCTGGTGCAGGCTGCCGCCCAGGGCCACGTTCATTTCCTGGAAGCCCCGGCAGATCCCCAGCACCGGCACGCCTGCGGCAATCGCCGCGCGAATCAGCGGCAGGGTGCTCTGGTCCCGTGCAGGATCATGGGCAGTCCCGGGCGCGCTGGCCGGACCGTCGTAGTGAAAGGGTTCGATATTGGAAGGTGAGCCGGTAAAGAGAATGCCGTCCAGGCCGTCAAGAATATTGGCCGGGTCGAGCAACTGCCCCAGGGACGGAATAATCAATGGCAGGCCCTTGGCAGCGACTGCCACGGCGCGGACATATTTGTCGCCACTGATGTGATAAGCATGCAGACCGACCTGTTTGGAGCAGGCGGTGACGCCGATTAACGGCAGGCCAGACATGAAGCACCCCGGTATTATTGCTGTTATGGGTTTGAATCGAGCTTAGCCTTGTTCATTTTTTTACACAACACCCCCGTAAAAAATACAACACGGCCCGCTCAAGCCTGCTAGTCCCAAGCCGGTCAAACCGATAAAACTGCCCAAAAAAGCCACAAAAAAGCCCTCAACGCGCTTTTTTAGGGCAAAAAAGGCCTCGCTTGACTTCGGCATGCCGTTCGGGTTGACTGAAACCAGAAAAGATCAATGATTGATATTTTTAACAACAAAGGTGTTGCATCATGTCGGTACCCCCGCGTGCCGTTCAGCTTAACGAAGCGAACGCGTTCCTTAAGGATCATCCTGAGGTTCTGTACGTAGACCTTCTAATTGCGGATATGAATGGTGTGGTGCGCGGTAAGCGCATCGAACGCACCAGCCTCCACAAGGTTTACGAGAAAGGCATCAACTTGCCGGCCTCTTTATTTGCCCTGGATATCAATGGCTCAACGGTGGAAAGCACCGGCCTGGGCCTGGACATCGGTGATGCTGACCGAATCTGTTATCCAATCCCCGACACCCTGTGCAATGAACCCTGGCAAAAGCGCCCTACCGCGCAACTGCTGATGACCATGCACGAACTTGAAGGTGAACCTTTCTTCGCCGATCCGCGCGAAGTGCTCCGCCAAGTTGTAACCAAGTTTGACGATATGGGCCTGACCATCTGCGCCGCCTTCGAGCTTGAGTTCTACCTGATCGACCAGGAGAACGTGAACGGCCGGCCACAACCTCCCCGCTCGCCGATTTCCGGCAAACGCCCGCACTCGACACAGGTCTACCTGATCGACGACCTCGACGAATACGTCGATTGCCTCCAGGACATTCTGGAAGGTGCCAAAGAGCAAGGCATCCCGGCTGACGCCATCGTCAAGGAAAGTGCCCCGGCGCAGTTTGAAGTGAACCTGCACCACGTCGCCGACCCGATCAAGGCGTGCGACTACGCGGTACTGCTCAAGCGTTTGATCAAGAACATTGCCTACGACCATGAGATGGACACCACCTTCATGGCCAAGCCTTACCCAGGCCAGGCCGGCAATGGTTTACACGTGCATATTTCGATCCTGGACAAAGACGGCAAGAACATCTTTGCCAGCGAGGATCCCGAGCAGAACGCCGCATTGCGTCACGCGATCGGCGGTGTGCTGGAGACCCTGCCTGCACAAATGGCCTTCCTGTGCCCCAACGTCAACTCCTACCGTCGTTTCGGCGCACAGTTCTACGTGCCGAACTCGCCGTGCTGGGGCCTGGACAACCGCACCGTGGCGATTCGCGTACCGACCGGCTCGTCCGACGCCGTACGTATCGAACACCGTGTGGCCGGCGCCGATGCCAACCCTTACCTGCTGATGGCTTCGGTCCTGGCGGGCGTGCACCACGGCCTGACCAACAAGATCGAGCCTGGCGCACCGGTGGAAGGCAACAGCTACGAGCAGAACGAACAAAGCCTGCCGAACAACCTGCGCGATGCCCTGCGCGAGTTGGACGACAGCGAGGTGATGGCCAAGTACATCGATCCGAAATACATCGATATCTTCGTCGCCTGCAAGGAAAGTGAGCTGGAGGAATTTGAACACTCCATCTCCGACCTTGAGTACAACTGGTACCTGCATACCGTGTAAGCGGTGGCTGCAATAAATGAACGCTGCAGGCTTATGGCCTGTGGCGTTTTTTTATGCCCTGCTCCCTCGTTCCCCCGCGGAGCGTGGGAACGATCAAGGTCGCGTACAATGCCCGCTGCCTTGTAGGAGACTTCCATGACAACCCGCCCCGCCGCCCCTCGCAAACCCCGCGCCCGCAGCCAGGCCCGGATCGACGCGATCCTCGACGCCGCCCGCACGTTGCTGGCCGCCGAAGGCGTGGCCAGCCTGTCGATCTACAGCGTGGCCGAACGGGCGCAGATTCCGCCGTCATCGGTGTATCACTTTTTCGCCAGCGTCCCGGCCTTGCTCGAAGCCCTGACAGCCGATGTGCACGCCGCCTTCCGCGCCGCGCTGCAAGCGCCCATCGACCACGACCAACTGCACACTTGGCGCGACCTGTCGCGCCTGGTCGAGTTGCGCATGCTGGCGATCTACAGCAAGGACGCCGCCGCCCGCCAATTGATCCTCGCCCAGCACGGCCTCACGGAAGTGACCCAGGCCGACCGCCAGCACGACCTGGAGTTGGGGGATTTGATGCTGCACGTGTTCAACCGCCACTTTGAAGTGCCGGTGCTACCAGCGGATGTGGACGTGTTTGCCCTGGCGCTGGAACTGAGCGACCGCGTGTATGCACGCTCGGTGCATCAGCATGGGCAGATCACCCCGCGCATGGCGGAGGAAGGGATGCGGGTGTTTGATGCGTATGTGGGGCTTTATTTGCCGGCGTTTTTGCCCAAGCGCCTCCAATGATCGTTCCCACGCTCTGCGTGGGAACGCCTCTTAGGACGCTCTGCGTCCGCTGTTGTGACGCAGAGCGTCACGGGGTGCATTCCCACGCAGAGCGTGGGAACGATCATCCGCAGAGCGTGGGAACGATCATCACAGCTTGGCGATCGACACCTCGGTGGACTTCACAAACGCAATCACTTCACTGCCAATCACCAGCTCCAGCTCTTTCACCGAGCGAGTGGTGATCACTGATGTGACGATGCCGGATGCCGTCTGCACATCGATCTCCGACAGTACGTCGCCTTCGACGATTTCCTTGATGGTGCCTTTGAACTGGTTACGCACGTTGATGGCTTTGATAGTCATGGTGTTCTTCCTTCGTAGGACAAGTGAGTTATTGCGCCCACCGCAATTGCGTAGGCAACGGTGAAACAGGTTCCGGCGCAGGCGGCGTGCCGGGCAGTGCCAGCACACGGTTGAGCACTTCGGTTTCCAGGGCCGCCTGGCGATGGGAGCCACGGACCCGCGGGCGCGGCAGTTCCACCTGCAAGTCGAGGCCGATTGCGCCGTCTTCGATCAGGATCACCCGGTCGGCAATGGCCACGGCTTCGCTGACGTCATGGGTCACCAGCAACACGGTAAAACCGTGCTTGCGCCACAGGTTCTCGATCAGTTGCTGCATCTCGATGCGGGTCAGGGCATCCAGCGCGCCCAAGGGCTCATCCAGCAGCAACAGACGCGGTTGGTGAATCAGCGCGCGGGCCAGGGCCACCCGTTGTTTCTGCCCACCGGACAACGCCGCCGGCCATTCATCGGCACGCTCGGCCAGGCCGACCGCTTCCAGCGCCTCCAGCGCCTGGGGCCGCCAGTTGCCTTTAAGGCCCAGGCCGACGTTATCGATGATCTTTTTCCACGGCAGCAGGCGCGCTTCCTGGAACATCAGCCGCGTGTCTTCCAGCGCGTCACTCAACGGTGCGGAGCCTGCAAGCAACTCGCCACTGCTGGCGCTATCAAGGCCGGCCAGCAGGCGCAGCAAAGTACTTTTGCCGCAGCCACTGCGGCCGACCACAGCGACGAACTGGCCCGCCGGGATGTGCAGATCGATCTCGCGCAGCACTTCCCGCGCGCCAAACGCCTTGCGCAACTTGCGCACCGCCAACGGGATGCCGCGCAGCAAACGTGGAGGTTGTTGAGCGGTCATGCCGCACCTCCCTTATGCACTTGATAGGCCGGATGCCAGCGCAGCCACACCCGCTCCAGGCCTCGCGCCGCGAGGTCCGCCAACTTACCGAGCACGGCGTACAGCACAATCGCCAATACCACCACGTCGGTTTGCAGGAACTCCCGGGCATTCATCGCCAGGTAGCCAATACCGGAACTGGCCGAGATGGTTTCCGCAACGATCAGCGTCAGCCACATAAAGCCCAGGGCAAAGCGCACCCCCACCAGGATCGAGGGCAAGGCGCCGGGCAGGATCACCTGGCGAAACAGACTAAAGCCGGACAAGCCATAACTGCGGGCCATCTCCACCAGTGCCGGGTCGACGTTGCGGATGCCGTGATAGGTGTTGAGGTAGATCGGGAACAGCGTGCCAAGGGCCACCAGGAAAATCTTCGCCGTCTCATCGATGCCAAACCACAGGATCACCAGCGGGATCAGCGCCAGGTGCGGCACGTTGCGAATCATTTGTACCGAGCTGTCCAGCAGGCGCTCGCCCCAGGCCGACAGGCCGGTGATAAAACCCAGGGCCAAGCCGATGCCGCCGCCGATCACAAAGCCCAGGCCAGCACGCCAGCCACTGATGGCCAGGTGGGTCCAGATTTCACCGCTGCTGACCAGGTGCACCCCGGCCGCAATCACGGCGCTGGGGGCCGGCAGAATCCGTGTCGACAACCAGCCCGTCGACACCGACAACTGCCACACCGCCAGCAACAGGATCGGCAGCGCCCACGGCGCCAGCCGATGCACAATCCGTTGACTCTTCATGACGGCGCCTCAGCTCTGCGACGCGGCTTTGGGAAGAATGTCGTTGGCCACCATCTCGCCAAACGGGCTGACGTAACCGGCGCTTTTCGGCAGCTCTGGGCGCTCGATATCCAGGTGCGGGAACAGCAATTCCGCGACCCGATACGACTCTTCCAGGTGTGGATAACCAGAGAAGATAAAGGTGTCGATGCCAAGCTCTGCGTATTCCTTGACCCGCGCCGCCACGGTCGGGCCATCGCCCACCAGTGCCGTGCCAGCACCGCCGCGCACCAGGCCGACGCCGGCCCACAGGTTGGGGCTGACTTCCAGGTTGTCGCGGCTGCCGCCATGCAGGGCGGCCATGCGTTGCTGGCCCACCGAATCAAAGCGCGCCAGCGAGGCCTGGGCGCGGGCGATGGTGTCGTCGTCCAGATGGGAGATCAGTTTATCGGCGGCTTTCCACGCCTCTTCGTTGGTTTCACGCACGATCACATGCAAGCGAATACCAAAGCGCACAGTGCGCCCAAGCTTGGCCGCCTTGGCCCGTACCTGCTGGATTTTTTCCGCCACCGCCGCCGGTGGTTCGCCCCAGGTCAGGACCATTTCCACCTGTTCGGCCGCCAGGTCCTGGGCCGCTTCGGAAGAGCCGCCGAAATACAGCGGCGGGCGCGGTTGCTGGATCGGCGGGTACAGCAGCTTGGCGCCTTTGACGCTGATGTGCTGGCCGTCGTAGTCCACGGTTTCGCCTTCCAGCACGCGCCGCCAGATGCGGGTGAATTCCACCGAGGCCTGGTAGCGCTCCTCATGGCTGAGGAACAGGCCGTCGCCGGCCAGTTCTTCCGGGTCACCACCGGTCACCAGGTTGAACAACGCCCGGCCACCGGACAGCCGGTCCAGGGTCGCCGCCTGGCGCGCCGCCACCGTCGGGGAAATGATCCCGGGGCGCAGTGCAACCAGAAATTTCAGGCGCTGGGTCACCGGGATCAGCGAGGCGGCCACCAGCCACGAGTCTTCGCAGGAGCGGCCGGTGGGAATCAACACCCCGCCAAAGCCCAGGCGATCAGCGGCCTGGGCCACCTGTTGCAAATAACCGTGATCCACGGCGCGAGCGCCTTCGGCAGTGCCAAGGTAATGGCCATCGCCGTGGGTAGGCAGGAACCAGAAAATACTGAGGCTCATGGAGTTGTCTCCTGAAGAAGTCGGATTACGGCGCTTTGGCCACGGTCGCAGGTGGGGTCCAGATCACGTCCTTGATGCTCAAGGGCTTGGGAATCAATTTGAGCTGGTAGAAGGTGTCGGCGATTTTCTGCTGGGCGGCGACCACTGCCGGGGTCAGGAACAGCGCGCCATAGCCCTGGCGTTTCACCGAGGTCAGGGTGATGTCAGTCGGCAGGCCGAGCAGCGGTGCGACTTGTTCGGTGACTTGCTGGGGGTTGGCCTTGGACCATTCGCCCACGGCGCGCACTTCTTCCACCAAGGCCTTGATCACCTGCGGGTGTTTCTCGGTGTAAGGCTTGGTGGCCAGGTAGAACTGATGGTTGTCGGCAATGCCGGTGGCGTCACGCAACGTGCGGGCTTGCAACTGCTTCTCGGCAGCCGCCTGGTACGGGTCCCAGATCACCCAGGCGTCGACACTGCCCCGCTCGAAGGCGGCACGGGCGTCGGCGGGCGGCAGGAACACGGTCTGTACATCGGTGTATTTCAGGCCGGCATCTTCCAGGGCGCGCACCAGCAGGTAATGCACATTGGAGCCTTTATTGAGCACGACTTTCTTGCCCTTGAGCCCGGCCACCGATGTGATCGGCGAGTCCTTGGGCACCAGGATGGCTTCGCTGGTCGGCGCTGGCGGTTCATAGGCGACGTACAGCAGGTCGGCGCCGGCGGCCTGGGCAAACACTGGCGGGGTCTCGCCGGTGACGCCAAAGTCGATGGAGCCGACATTCAGCCCTTCAAGCAACTGCGGGCCGCCGGGGAACTCGGTCCACTGCACGTTCACGCCCTGCTCGGCCAGGCGTTTTTCCAGGGTGCCCTTGGCCTTGAGCAGCACCAGGGTGCCGTATTTCTGATAACCGATCCGCAGGGTTTCGGCCGCTTGAGCTTGAACAATGGCGCCGAAGGACACAGCCGCAGCAAACAGTGCGACCAGGCCCCGACGCAAGATGACAGTGCGCATGGCGCTCTCCATATTGACGATAAGGGTTGTGGCTGCACCTGCTTGGCCGTTGGCGGCGAAGTAAGGTGAGGGTTTCTTACATTAGGGTTCGGCTTAGATGCTCCAGCGAGCACTCAACAAACGTTCATTCAACACATGGGGGTCCAGCGGTTGTGGGCGGCGGGCCATGGCGCTGTAGAACTGCTCCAGGGCTTCGCTCAAGCGTTGTTCCAGGATCGGCAGCAACTGCGCCTGGGCACTGCCTTCGCCATAGGCAATCTGACTGTCTTCGGCAAAAATCCCGTGCAGCAGCTCCTCGGCTTTGAGCGCCGACAGCACGGGCTTCAAGGCGTAATCCACCGCCAACATATGGGCAATGCTGCCACCGGTGGCCATGGGCAATACCACCTTGTGGGCCAGGGCCCGTTCCGGCAGCAGGTCGAGGACGGTTTTCAACGCGCCGGAAAACGAAGCCTTGTACACCGGCGTAGCGATCAGCAAACCATCGGCATTGGCCACCTGGGCCAGCAGGTCGAGGACCTTGGGGCTGTCAAAGCGGGCATACAGCAAATCTTCGGCCGGGAAGTCCCGTACCTGATAACTCACCACTTCCACGCCTTGCTGCTGCAGCCAGCGCCGGGAATGATCCAGCAGCACCCCGGATCGGGAGCGTTGGCTGGGACTGCCACCAAGTGTTACGACCAGCATTGGGGAGGTTCCTTGAGCAAGTGTCGGCGGTTCGCGGTGTGGCGATGGCGCCAAGATGGAACAGACCTTATCAGCAGATTTATATATCTATAAATCTTATTTATTCATTTGTTTATTCTTAAATTGCATATGAGAAAGAGCATTCGGAGGGCGAAAAAAAGGCCGTCGAAACGGCCTGAAAACCCCTGCTAGGTGAGCACTGAAATGCGATCCACTTGTGCGCGGGCTTGTGTGGGAGCGGGCTTGCTCGCGATAGCGGTGTTTCAGTCAGCACATTTTTTGCTGATCCACCGCCATCGCGAGCAAGCCCGCTCCCACATTAAATTCGGTTCCTACAGTTGGATTTAGGTTAGCGGTTGGGCTGCGGGGTCAGCCGCAGATACGGCTTCACCGCGCGATAGCCCTTGGGAAAGCGTTTCTGGATCTCGTCCTCATCCTTGAGCGACGGCACGATCACCACTTCATCACCGTCCTGCCAGTTGGCTGGGGTGGCGACCTTGTAGTTGTCGGTCAGCTGCAACGAGTCGATGACCCGCAGGATTTCATGGAAGTTGCGCCCGGTGCTGGCCGGGTAGGTGATGGTCAGGCGAATTTTTTTGTTCGGGTCGATCACGAACAGCGAACGCACGGTAAGGGTGTCGTTGGCATTGGGGTGAATCAGGTCGTACAGGTCCGAGACCTTGCGGTCGGCATCGGCCAGGATCGGGAAGTTGACGAGGGTGTTCTGGGTTTCGTTGATGTCCTCGATCCACTTGTGGTGGGAGTCCACCGGGTCTACCGACAGGGCAATGGCCTTGACCCCACGCTTGGCGAATTCGTCCTTGAGCTTGGCAGTAAAGCCCAGTTCGGTGGTGCACACCGGGGTGAAGTCCGCCGGATGGGAAAACAACACGCCCCAGCTATCGCCCAGCCACTCGTGGAAGCGAATCTTGCCGGCGCTGGAATCCTGTTCAAAGTCGGGGGCGATATCGCCCAGTCTGAGGCTCATGGTGTGGCTCCTGATGAGTGCTTATGGAGCCCACTGTGCCTGTGCTGCTGGTTTTTTTAAAAGAATAAATATCGATTTATTTAGACGATATAGGAATATTAAAAATCTGTTCACTGGACCGTGGAAAAGACCCAGGCCAACATGCCACCCAAGGTTCGAGAAGGCCTTGAGACACGGTAAAAAGAGGGTTCAGGAAGGGCTGCGGGGGCTGGGCCCGACTTGTGCAGACAAAAAAACCTCGCGATAAACGCGAGGTTTTTTTATGCACTTGGCTTACAGGAAGCTGTAAGTGTAGTTAAAGATCAGACGAGTCTGATCCTGGTCCTGAATGCCGGTACCGCTGCCGCGATAGGCACCATGACGCAGTGTGGTGCCAAAGCCTTTAAGCGCGCCCGACTGAATGGTGTAGTCGATACGCATATCGCGTTCCCACTCAGACTGGTCACTGCCACCGTTCTTGGCTTTGATGTTGTCGCCACGCAGGTAAGCAATCGAGGTTTTCAAACCTGGAACGCCCAAGACAGCGAAGTCATAGGAGTACTGACCGAAGGTGGTGTTTTCACCTGCACGTACGAAGGAGTTGATCATGCTATCGGTGAAGAGGTAGAAGCTGGAACCACCGGCACCTTCGTTACGACCATTACCGTCGACAACACCGCCCTGGTTCAACCAAACGAAGCCACCGTCGTCATTGACACGCTGGTGCCCGAGCATGAACGCGCTGCCACCCAGGGAGTAGGTAAACATGGCGCTCCAGGTTTTGTTATTAACCTCGCCAGCATCCTTCGCGTAACCACCATTGTTGTTGAACTGGTAGCCCGCCTGGCCATTCTTACCGTCGGAGCTACTGTCAAAGTAGCGCAGGTCGGTTTTGAACGACTGACCTTCCGTGATCGGGTAGACGTGAACCAGACCCAGGAAGTGTTGCTTATAGAAGTCTTCCAGGTTGGCGTAGTAGTACTGCAATGTCAGGTCTTTGGTGACTTTCCAATCAGCACCGCCAAAGCGGAACTTGTTGCTTTCCTGACTGGCGCCGGCCACAGACAGGCCGGTGCTGTTGGTCGAAGCACGCCCGGTGGCGTGCTCAAGTTGGCCGCCGTTAAACGTAACGTTGTCGATTTCTTTAGAGGTGACGGTGCCGCCCTCGAAGGTCTGTGGCAACAGACGACCGTCACTGGCAATCAGAATCGGCAGGTTTGGCGCCAGAGCGCCACCCAGATGGGCTTCTGTCTTGGAGAAGCGGGCCTTGACATTGGCGCTTGCGCTGCTCCAGTTGCTTACAGCAGAGCCGTCGGTGTCGCTGGGTACAAAGGAGTTGTTGTCTGGGTGATGACCACGGCCACCATCCAGGTGGATACCGACCAGTGCCTGAGCATCAATACCAAAACCAACGGTGCCTTGAGTGAAACCAGACTGGTAGTTGAACTTCAGGCCAGTGGCCGTTTCGCGTTGGTCCGCCCCACCTTCGCGCTGGTCGTTATCAAAATACAGGGTCCGGGAACTGACAGTTGCCTTGCTGTCCTCAAGGAAACCCGCGGCGCCGGCTTGTTGAGCCAGAACCCCAGCTGCAACGGCGATCGCCAATGTGTACTTCTTCATATTTCGCTCCTCTGATTTCTAATTTTTGTAGTTCTTTGGTCTCGGGTCTGACGCCCTCGATCCATAGATGCGCGATTAGCGCCAGATCATGACTGACAAGTCAATCGTAACCTTGTGTGTCTACTACCTTCGTCTAATCGCAGTTGATTGAATCTCTACAGGTTAATGAGTTTTTCATACACCCAAAAAGAATTATTTCATCCTTTTTCATACTATTCAGGAATAACAATTTCCATGGAGCCACCAGCCCGCAGCGGGGTATCGCTCCATAAGCTAATTCCTAAAGGGTATTTATTGGCCGTTTTTTAGATCGTTTAGTGTGAGCAAAATCTTGCACACGTCACTCACGATCAAAAAGGCGACGCCATCATGGCCAAACGCGCATCCTCTAGTCAATTTGTTACAGTTTTACTGTCAGTTACACTTTCTTTTGGCGTGCAGGCAGCCAACCTCACCATCGGCTACCAGACCGGCGTCGACCCAAGCAAAGTGCCCCAGGCCGACGGTCTTTACGAGCAAGCCATCGGCGAGAACATCGACTGGCGCCGCTTCAACAGCGGCCCGGACGTGATCAGCGCAATGGCCTCTGGCGATGTGCAGATCGGCAACCTCGGTTCCAGCCCGTTGGCCGCCGCCGCATCCCGCAATCTACCCATCGTAGCGTTCATCGTATCGGCTCAGATCAACAGTTCTGAAGCGTTGGTAGTGCGTAACGACAGCCAAATTGACGCACCCAAGGACCTGATCGGCAAAACCATTGCCACACCTTTTGTCTCCACATCCCACTACAGCCTGCTCGGGGCCTTGAAACACTGGGGCCTGGACACCCGCCAGGTGAAAGTGGTGAACCTGCAACCGGCACAAATTGCCGCAGCCTGGAAACGCGGGGATATCGACGGGGCTTTTGTCTGGTCGCCTGCCCTGGGGGAAATCCGCAAAACTGGTAAGACGTTGACCGATGCGGCCGAGGTGGGCCAATGGGGCGCGCCGACCTTCGAGGTGTGGGTGGCGCGCAAGGACTTTGCCGAGAAACATCCTGAGGTCGTGGCCAAGTTTGCCAAGGTCACCCTGGATTCGTTTGCCGAGTATGCGGCGCACAAATCCGAGTGGACGGTGGATTCGGTGCCGGTACAGAAGATCGCCCGGTTGACCGGGGCAAACGCTGCGGATATCCCGGAACTGCTGGAGGGCAGCACATTCCCGGATGTCCGGGCGCAGCAAACTGAGGCCTTGCTCAATGGTGGGACGGCCAGGTCCATTGGGGAAACAGCGAAATTTCTCAAGGAACAAGGGAAGGTAGAGACAGTGCTACCAGACTATTCGGCCTATGTGACCGGAAAATTCATCAAGGAATAAACCCGGACAAAAATGTGGGAGCTGGCTTGCCTGCTCCCACACTAGATGTGTGGCGCCTATAGGGTCTTCTCGAAGATCTTTGAATTACGCTGGAAGTTGTACAGCGAAGCCCGCGCCGACGGCAGGCGGTCTACGCTGCTCGGTACAAAGCCGCGCTCGCGGAACCAGTGGGCGGTGCGGGTCGTCAACACGAACAGGGTCTTCAAGCCTTGGGTGCGGGCGCGGGTTTCGATGCGTTCGAGCAGCTCATCGCCACGCCCGCCATGGCGATATTCCGGGTTGACCGCCAGGCACGCCAGCTCACCCGCGTCCGAATCGGCAATCGGGTACAACGCGGCGCAGGCGATGATCATGCCTTCGCGCTCCACCACGCTGAACTGCTCGATTTCCCGCTCCAGCACTTCCCGCGAGCGACGCACCAGGATCCCCTGCTCTTCCAGCGGGCTGATCAGGTCCAGCAAGCCGCCGACATCCTCAATCGCCGCCTCGCGCACCAGCTCGAACTGTTCCTGGGCCACCAGCGTACCGCCGCCGTCCCGGGTAAAGAGTTCGGTCAGCAGTGCACCATCCTCGACATAACTGACGATATGGCTGCGCCCCACGCCCCCACGACAGGCCTCGGCCGCCGCATCCAGCAGTTCGGCCTGGTAGTTGTTGCCCAGGCGTTGCAGGTGCGCCGGCACTTGCTGCGGGCGCAGTTCGCGCACCAGCCGGCCATTTTCGTCGATCAGGCCCAGGTCGGCGCCAAACAGCAGCAGCTTGTCGGCGCCCAGGTCGATGGCGGCGCGGGTGGCCACGTCTTCACAGGCCAGGTTGAAAATCTCCCCGGTCGGCGAATAGCCCAGGGGCGACAGCACCACGATGGAGCGCTCGTCCAGCAGGCGGTTGATACCCTTGCGATCGACCCGGCGTACTTCGCCGGTATGGTGGTAGTCGATGCCATCCAGCACACCGATGGGCCGCGCGGTCACCAGGTTGCCGCTGGCCACCCGCAGGCGCGAGCCCTGCATCGGCGACGATGCCATGTCCATGGACAGCCGCGCTTCGATGGCGATGCGCAGGTGGCCGACCGCATCGATCACGCACTCCAGGGTCGCCGCATCGGTAATGCGCATGCCGTCGTGGTAATGCGGGGTCAGGCCGCGAGCGGCGAGGCGGGTTTCGATTTGCGGGCGCGAGCCGTGCACCAGCACCAGGCGCACGCCGAGGCTGTGCAGCAGCACCAGGTCGTGGACGATATTGCCGAAGTTGGGGTGATCCACACCGTCGCCCGGCAACATGACCACAAAGGTGCAGTCGCGGTGGGCATTGATATAGGGCGAAGCGTGACGAAGCCAATTGACGTATTCGGGCATAACACCTGGGCCTGTAATAAAAAGCAGCCAAAAAAGGATGAATCGCTAAACGCACAGCGGGCTGATGGTTATCGTCGGAACAGGCTTGGCGACACGCTCGCTCTCCTTCTATGTACGGGGTGCAATGGGGTTAATTTATGCGGGTTTGAGGCAGTAGTGTTCAATCAATTCCCGCAATAGACGCACTGTAGGCGTCAAGCGTGACATTTCTAGGTACTCGCCCGGTTGATGGGCGCAGGCGATGTCGCCGGGGCCGAGCACCAGGGTTTCGCAACCCAGGCGCTGAAGATAAGGCGCTTCAGTGCCGAACGCTACTGCTTCGGCACGATGGCCGGTCAAACGCTCCGCGACCCGCACCAGCTCGGCGTCTTCGGGCTGCTCGAAGGGTGGCACTTCGGGGAACAGCGGCGCGTAGTCGATCTGCACCTGGTGGCGCTCGGCAATGGGCGTCAACTTCTGGCGAATGGCCTCGCGCAACACCTGGGGGTCCATGCCGGGCAAGGGCCGCAGGTCGAACTCCAGGGAGCACTGGCCGCAAATGCGGTTGGGGTTGTCGCCGCCGTGGATGCAGCCAAAATTCAAGGTCGGCTGGGGCACGCTGAACTGAGGGTTGCGATACTCCCGCTGCCAGGCCAGACGCAGGCCGCGCAGCTCGCCCATGGCGTCATGCATGGCTTCGAGGGCGCTGTGGCCCAGGCTCGGGTCCGACGAATGGCCGCTGCGCCCGAGAATATCGATGCGCTCCATCATCACGCCCTTGTGCAGGCGGATCGGCTTGAGGCCCGTGGGCTCGCCAATCACCGCCGCGCGACCCAGGGGGCGACCGGCCGCCGCCAGGGCGCGGGCGCCGGCCATGGAGCTTTCTTCATCACAGGTGGCGAGGATCAACAGCGGCTGCTTGAACGGTTGGTCCAGCAGCGGCAGCACCGCTTCGATGGCCAGCGCGAAAAAGCCTTTCATGTCGCAGCTACCCAGTCCTACCCAACGGCCATCCACTTCCGTCAATTTCAAAGGATCGGTCTGCCACAGCGCTTCATCGTACGGCACGGTATCACTGTGCCCCGCCAGCACCAGGCCACCGGGGCCGCTGCCGAAGCTGGCCAGCAGGTTGAATTTGCCGGGGCTGACCTGCTGGATATCGCAGGCAAACCCCAGGTCGCCCAGCCAGGTGGCAAGCAAGTCGATCACCGGGCGGTTGGTCTGGTCGAGAGACGCTTGGGTACAACTGACAGAGGGCGCGGCAACCAGGGCGGCAAACTGTTCTTTCATGGACGGTAAAGGCATACGCTGTCTCTCAACTTCCACGGATGAAACCCATCATAGAACCATCTGCGCTGCACAATAAACCCGTTGCGGCACGTTGCCCGGCTCAGTCCTGTACACTGCACGACCTTGGCAGCCACCGATTCCCCCGGCTGCACTCCCGATCCTGGATGTTCCGGCCATGCAAAAAGAAACCGAAATCAAGCTGCGCGTCAGCCGCGAGACCCTCGTCGCGCTACGTGAGCACCCGCTCCTGAAAAAACGCAACAAAAGTGGCTGGGAACGCCGTGAGTTGATGAACCAGTACTTCGACACCCCCGAGCGCGACCTGGCCCAGGCCAAGGTTGCCCTGCGCCTGCGCAAGGATGGCGACGAAGTGATCCAGACCCTCAAGACCCGTGGCCACAGCGTTGCCGGCTTGTCGGAGCGCAATGAATACGACTGGAAACTGGCCAAGGCCAAGCTCGACGTGAAGAAACTCGACGGCGAATGCTGGCCCGAGCAACTGGCCGAGCTGGACAAAAAGACCCTCAAGCCGATCTTCACCACCGACTTCGTACGCGAACGTGCCGAGATCGCCTGGGGCCGTGGCAAAGCCAAGGTGGTGATCGAAGCCGCCCTGGACCTGGGCCAGGTAATTGTCGGCAAGCAGAAGGAAGAAATCTGCGAGCTGGAACTGGAACTGCGCGAAGGCGAACCCGCCGCCCTGCTGGAGCTGGCGGCCGAACTGGCCCAGACCCTGGCGCTGATGCCGTGTGATATCAGCAAGGCCGAGCGCGGCTATCGCCTGTTCGACGCCAACAGCTACTCCCTGAGCCTGCCGGCCCCGCAACTGCAACCGCAAATGCCCCTGGATGACGTTTTCGCCGCGCTGACCTGGCATCTGCTGGGCAGCAGCCAGCGCCTGGCCGAGCAATATCGTTTCAACGGCCACTGGCGCCTGTTGCAGGACTGGGTAGAAAACCTCGCACAAATGCGTGCCCTGATCGGCAGCCTCGGCCAGGCCGCACCACGCCAGTCCACCAGCGAACTGCGCAGCGCCCTCGACGCCCTGCTGGAAGACTGGCGCCCG
The DNA here is from genome assembly GCF_059422465.1 of Pseudomonas sp. GW821-FHT01D09. Taxonomy (NCBI): domain Bacteria; kingdom Pseudomonadati; phylum Pseudomonadota; class Gammaproteobacteria; order Pseudomonadales; family Pseudomonadaceae; genus Pseudomonas; species Pseudomonas sp. GW821-FHT01D09. The sequence goes on along the minus strand of NZ_JBWKWY010000005.1, from coordinate 196,488 downwards.
CTGGTCCAGGCCGGTGAAGACGATGAAGACGTGCGCAAGGCCGCGCCGGAACAGTTCCTCGAAGAATTGACCGACGTGCGCTGGGGCCTGTTCTCACTGAACACTTCACGCTGGCTGCTGGCCCGTACCTGGACCCTGGAGCGCAATGTGCGGGGCAACCGCCAGGGCGCCGCCCAGGTCGCCAACTGGTTGCCACGCCTGCTGGCCGACGAAGCCGTCGCCCTGCGCCTGCCACGCTACCAGCAACAGCCGGAAGACCTGGCCGAGCAACTGCCGCGTATCGAGCGCCTGCAGGCCTGGCTGCACCACGCCCGCCACCTGCTGGAGATCCCGGAGCTGGACCGCTTGTACGGTGAACTGAACAAGTTGGCGGCCCTGGCCAACCAGCCGATCACCGATGAGTCGCTGGATGCGCGGATGCACCAGGTGATTGCGGTGTATCAGAACCGGGCCTGGAAGACTTTGTTGCGCATGTAAGATTGCTATCGCGGGCAAGCCCGCTCCCACATTGGAATGTATTTTCCTGTGGGAGCGGGCTTGCCCGCGATGACACCCGTACACTCACCGCAACACTGGCAGGCTGGTGGTGGACTTGATCTCCGACAGCGCCACAATCGAATTAACCTCCTGTATCCCCGGCACCATCGACAGCTTCTCGAAGAAAAACCGCTCATATGCCTCGATATCCGAGGTGACAATGCGCAACAGAAAATCCACCGACCCCATCAGCACATAACACTCCAGCACTTGCGGGAAGCCGCGAATCGCCTCGGTGAATTCCGTGAAGTTGGAGCGCCCATGGGCGTTGAGTTTGACCTCGGCAAAGATCTGCGTGTTGAGGCCGATTTTCTTGCGGTCGAGCAATGTCACCTGGGCACGAATCACTCCCTCTTCCTTGAGCCGCTGGATCCGCCGCCAGCAGGGCGACTGCGACAGGCCGACCTGTTCGGCAATCTGCGCGCTGGAGAGCGACGCGTCTTCCTGGAGCAACGCCAGAATCCGACGGTCGTAGACATCCAATTCACTGTGCATAAAAATACCTTTAAACCCCACTTCCGCGAATTGCCTTAGTCATTTATAAGGCATATCGCTCAAACATAGATAAAAAATACCCGCCACCCCATGTAAAAATTTCTCCAGTCAATTTTGGAGAACGGCCATGCATTCAGTCCCCGCCAGCCCCGCCACCCGCCTCGATGCCTGGGCCGTCAACAACAGCCATTGCCAGGCGCGCTATCAGATCCTCGCCGAGGCCGAGCCCGATGTGCTGTGCCGCATCCTCAACTACTTCGCCTTGCAGTGCCTGGTGCCCCAACAAGTGAGCGTGACCCGCGACGATGACCTGCTGAACATCGACGTGGTGATGGATGGCCTGAGCTGGCACCGTGCCCAGGTGATCGGTGAAAAGCTTCGTAACCTGATCAGCGTGTGCTCGCTGGAACTGCAACCCGTTGAATCCACAAAGCTGCAAGCCGTACAGGCGGTGGCGCAGTAAAAGCCGGCAACAACCCTGGGGGCGACAGCGGCCAGGAGCGGACTAGCCTTGGCGCTACTGCTCGAAATTGCCCAGGAAACCGCCATGTCCGCTGTGCCAGAACACCAGGATCGCAGGCTTTGTCTCGACGACCTGCTGCCCGCCCTCACTGCCCACGGCCTACTCGACCAGGCCCTGGCCGAGCGTTTGCGGCGCACCCCGGCGGGCGGCCTGCACCCGTTGGAGTTTCTCGCCAGCCAGGCCCTGCCCGACCCCGCCCGGCCCGGCCTGTCGCTGTCCCTGGAGCACCTGTCGGAGTGGCTCGCCAGTCATGTGGGGCAACCCTATCTACGCATCGACCCGCTGAATATCGAGGTGGCGAGCGTGGTGCCGCTGATGTCCCATGCCTTCGCCCAGCGCCACCATATCCTTGCCGTCGCCCTTGAGCGCGACAGCGTGACGGTGGCCAGTGCCGAGCCGTACCTGCGCGAGTGGGAAACAGGCCTGGCCCATGTGTTGAAGCGCTCGATCAAGCGCGTGGTGGCCAACCCCCAGGCGATCCGCCGTTGTACCCAGGAGTTCTTCCAGCTGGCCAGGTCGGTCAGCGGGGCCGATCAGGTCAACCCCGCTGCATCCCCTATGGAGACCCTACTCAGCCTCGGCGCCAGCGATCAGGAACCCGATGCCAACGACGCGCACATCGTCAATATTGTCGATTGGCTGCTGCAATTTGCCTTCGGCCAGCGCGCCAGCGATATCCATATCGAGCCTGGCGGCGACCAGGGCCGCGTGCGCTTGCGTATCGATGGGCTGCTGCACGATGTCTATCAGTTCCCGCCCCAGGTCACCACCGCCGTGGTCAGCCGCCTGAAAAGCCTCGGGCGGATGAATGTCGCCGAGAAGCGCAAACCCCAGGATGGCCGGATCAAGACCAGGACCCCCACGGGTCTCGAAGTGGAACTGCGTCTTTCAACCCTGCCCACGGCCTTCGGCGAGAAACTGGTGATGCGGATTTTCGACCCCCAGGTCCTGCTCCAGGATTTCCAGCAACTGGGCCTTTCGGCCGATGACCTGCAGCGCTGGCAGCAAATGACCGGCCAGGCCAACGGCATCATCCTGGTCACCGGCCCTACCGGGTCGGGCAAGACCAGCACCCTCTATAGCACCCTGCGGCAACTGGCGACCCGCACGGTCAACCTGTGTACGGTGGAAGATCCCATCGAGATGGTGGAGCCGGCCTTCAACCAGATGCAGGTCCAGCACAATATCGACCTGACCTTTGCCAGCGGCATCCGCGCCCTGATGCGCCAGGACCCGGACATCATCATGATCGGCGAGATCCGCGACCTGGAAACCGCCGAAATGGCGATCCAGGCAGCCTTGACCGGCCACCTGGTGCTCTCGACCCTGCACACCAACGACGCCCCCAGCGCAGTCAGCCGCCTGCTGGAACTGGGCATTGCCCATTACCTGATCAAGGCCACCTTGCTTGGGGTCATGGCCCAGCGCCTGGTGCGGCGGTTATGCCCACAGTGTAAAAGCCCGGTGGCGTTGAACCAGGACGACTGGCACAGCGCCACCCAGTCCGGCATGCCGCCACCCGCCAGCGTCTACCGGGCCAATGGCTGCGCAGAGTGCCGGGACAGTGGCTATCGCGGGCGCGTCGGGGTCTACGAGATCATGCTGATGAATGACGCTGCCAGGGCCCTGGTCAGCGCCGACACCGACCTGCAGGCCTTGCGCCGCGAGGCGCTCAAGGGCGGCATGCACAGCCTGCGCCTGGCGGGTGCGCACAAGGTGGCTGCCGGGCTGACCACCCTCGAAGAAGTGTTGCGGGTCACCCCCGCGAACGAGTAAACCGTTCTTATCTGCGACAAGCCCGTTACAATCGACAGACCTCACGTTAGCCATCACCAGACAAGGAATCGTTATGCAGATCGGAACAGTGCTTCTCCTCTTCGTAGGCTTGGCCATCGCCATCCTGTTCATGGGCTTCAAGGTCGTGCCCCAGGGCTACCAGTGGACGGTGGAGCGCTTCGGCCGCTACACCAATACGCTCAAGCCTGGCCTGAATATCATCATCCCGGTGATGGACCGCATCGGTCGCAAGATCAACGTGATGGAAAGCGTGCTGGATATTCCGCCCCAGGAAGTGATCACCGCCGATAACGCCACGGTGCAGATCGACGCGGTGTGTTTCTTCCAGGTGGTGAACACCGCCCAGGCGGCCTACGAGGTCAACAACCTCGAACATGCGATCCGCAACCTGCTGCAAACCAATATCCGTACGGTGCTCGGTTCCATGGAACTGGACGCCATGCTCAGCCAGCGCGACGGCATCAACGAAAAGCTGCTGCGCACGGTCGATGAAGCCACCGCGCCGTGGGGCATCAAGATCACCCGTATCGAGATCAAGGACATCAGCCCGCCTGCCGACCTGATGGCGGCCATGTCCGGCCAGATGAAAGCCGAGCGGATCAAGCGTGCCCAGATCCTGGAAGCCGAAGGCCTGCGCGCCTCCGCCATCCTGACCGCCGAAGGCAAGAAGCAGGCGCAGATCCTCGAGGCTGAAGGGGGTCGCCAGGCCGCGTTCCTCGAATCCGAAGCCCGTGAACGGCAAGCCGAAGCCGAAGCCCGCGCCACCCAAGTGGTCTCGGAAGCGATTGCCACCGGTAACGTGCAGGCCATCAACTACTTTGTCGCGCAAAAATACATCGATGCCCTGGGCAAGCTGGCCTCGGCCAACAACAGCAAAGTGATCCTGATGCCGCTGGAGGCCAGCCAGGTCATCGGCGCAGTGGGCGGCATCGGCGAAATCGTCAAGGCCACCTTCGACAACAAGAAAGCCTGAGGCCCGCACCATGTGGGAATTTTTGCAACACCTGTCGTTCTGGGATTGGCTGGCGCTGGGCACGGTGCTGTTGATTCTCGAAGTGTTTGGTGCCGGTGGCTATCTGCTGTGGATGGGGATCGCGGCGGCGGCCGTGGGCGTGCTCAAGTTCCTGATCCCGGGGCTTGGGCTGGAGCTGCAACTGCTGCTGTTTGCCGTGCTGTCCATCCTCACGGCGGTGTACTGGTGGAAGCGCCAGCGCAGCAGCGCCAAGGCCAGCGACCAGCCGGGCCTGAATATGCGGGGTTCGGAGCTGGTTGGCCGTACCTTTGTGGTGCACCAGGCAATTATCGATGGCCGGGGCAAGATCAAGGTCGGCGATGGGGTATGGATGGTCACCGGGCCTGATGCGCCTGTGGGGGCTCAAGTGCGGGTGGTTGGCCAGGACGGCGTGATTCTGCGGATCGAAACTGTTTAGGCCGCCACGGAACTAGGCTGGGTTATCGACAATCAAACAGTTCAGTTAACCCAGTCGGAGTCACCCATCATGCGTCTCAAATATGCTGTCGCCACCCTCGCCGTGCTGTCCCTCCCTGTTGGTTCAGCGATGGCCGACAGCTTCTGGCGTAATGTCATCTCATCGGGCGCCACTACCGGCTCGACCTACCTGACCTTCAAGGACCACAAGCTGGTCGTCGCCGCCCAGGACGACGCTGGCAGCTTCGTCGCCAGCGACGGTGGCATCCGTGGCCCTTACCTGGAAGCCGCCATGCAGAAAGTGCGGGCCGACCACCCAGGCCTGAAGGCCACGGACATGGAACTGGCCAACGCCATCCTGGCGAAAAACGCCATTGCTGCCGAGTAATACCGTCCAGTAAAAATGCCGCTTTTTAAAGCGGCATTTTTTTGCGTTTTTTTCCTACAAGCCGCACTGAATATTCAATAGACGCTTGCATCGACGTCGCCAACAAATGCCAGAGAAGTCCTGTTCAGACCAGGCACTCCCCGCCGCAAGCTATGGATTCCCTTCTTGGTGAAAGTGAATCAACAACCATGCAAAAGCTGCCTCTGACCCTGCTACTGGCCACGGTCGCAACCACCTCAGCCCAGGCGGAAGGCTGGTACGGTTCGGCAAAATTCAACAGCGCCCGTCAAAACCTCTCCAGCGCACTGCTGACCAGCCCGCGTGTTAACGAACGGGTCGATGCGCCAGACAACACCAAAACATTCACCCCGGCCTTCGCCGTGGGTTATGCCTTTATGGAGGGGTGGCGCCTGGAAGGTGAATACACCATGCCAAGCAACTCGACATTCAAATCCTATTGGGCGCCCTTCAACGCCAACGTCAACAGCCTCGACACCCATAGCCAACGCTTGATGCTCAATGGCTACAAGGATATCCCGCTCAACGATTGGCTTTCGTTTTATGGCATGGCCGGAGTGGGGCTGGCCCGTATCGACTCCGACGGTTACCAGACCAACGAAACCCGGCGCTTTGCCGGCAACCGCCAGCACAACTTTGCCTACAGCGTAGGTCTTGGGCTCGACGCCAAGGTCAGCGAAAAAGTGACCCTGGGCGTCGGCTATCGCTATGTGTCCATGGGTGATGTTGAAACGGGCTACAACACCTTCGCCAATCGTATAAACGCGCGGGATGAGCAGCTCAAAGGCAAGCTCAAGGAACAGAATCTCTTCCTTGAAGCCCGGGTTGCCTTCTAAGCACCATGGCTGACAATTCGTTCACAGGCGACAGGCTATATTCAGTCAGGCCGTGCAACCATACCGGCACTGATCTGCTTCTTTACTTATCGCCTATCTGAAACGGATGCTTTCAACATCATGAGCCAACTGCCTTTCCTGCCGTTTTCAAAACCTAGCATTGATGAAGCCACTATTGCGGCGGTTGGTGATGTGTTGCGTTCCGGCTGGATCACCAGCGGGCCCAAGGTGCAGGCGTTTGAAGCGCAATTGTCGGCCTATTTTGGCGGCCGGCCGGTACGTACCTTCAACTCCGGCACCTGCACCATGGAGATTGCCCTGCGCATCGCCGGTGTCGGGCCAGGGGATGAAGTGATCACCACGCCGATTTCCTGGGTGGCAACGGCCAACGTGATTCTGGAGGTCGGCGCCACGCCCGTGTTTGCCGATATTGACCCGGTGACCCGCAATATAGACCTGGCGCAACTGGAGGCGGCCATTACGCCGCGCACCAAGGCGATCATTCCGGTCTACCTGGCGGGCCTGCCGCTGGACATGCCGATGCTCTACGCGCTGGCCAACAAGTATGGGCTGCGGATCATCGAGGATGCCGCCCAGGCGCTGGGCTCCAGCTGGGATGGCCAGCGTATTGGTGCCACCGGGGATTTTGTCTCGTTCAGTTTCCAGGCCAACAAGAACATTACCTGCTCCGAAGGCGGCTGCCTGGTCTTGAACACCCCAGAAGAAGCACGCCTGGCAGAGAAGTACCGCCTGCAAGGCGTGACCCGCAGCGGGTTCGATGGCCTGGACGTGGATGTACTGGGCGGCAAGTTCAACATGACCGATATCGCCGCCGCCATCGGCCTGGGCCAGTTTGCCCATATCGAACAGATCACCGCCCATCGGCAAGCGCTGGCCCGGCATTACTTCGAGTGCTTTGGCGACGACTTCGAGCACCTGTACGGCGCGCAGCTGCCACCTGCAGACTTTGAAAACAGCAACTGGCACCTGTTCCAGCTGGTGCTGCCCGAGCGCGCGGACGGCCTGCCGGCCCGTGCCACGTTCATGGAACAGATGCAGGCCCAGGGCGTGGGCATTGGCTATCACTACCCGCCGATCCACCTGCTGAGCCTGTATCGGGCACAGGGGTTCAAGGACGGCATGTTCCCGGTGGCGGAAAGAGTCGGGCGTTTGATTGTGTCGCTGCCGATGTTTACGGCGATGACCAAGACGGATGTGGAGCGGGCTGTGGCGGCGGTGAAGCTGGTGCTCAAGCCTTGACCTTTGCAGGGGCCGGCAAGCCGGCTCCTGCAGCGGGCGCTGTTATTCGCCGATGGCGGCCTTGTAGCCAGCGGCATCCAGCAATTTTTCCAAGTCGGCGGTATCGCTTGGCTTGACCTTGAAGATCCAGGCCTCGTAGGGTTTTTCATTGAGCGACTCAGGGGCATCGGCCAACGCCTGGTTGACCGCAATCACTTCACCCGACACTGGCGAATAAATATCCGAAGCAGCCTTCACCGACTCTACTACGCCCGCAGCGTCGCCTGCGGCGAACACCTTGCCCACTTCCGCCAACTCAACAAAAACCACATCACCCAACGCTGACTGGGCGTGATCGGAGATCCCGACGGTCACGGTGCCATCCGCTTCCAGGCGTGCCCATTCGTGGCTTTCGGCAAAACGCAGTGCGGCAGGGATATCGCTCATAGTCTGTGTCCTCAAAAAGAAATGTCAGCGGCCATTGGCCCGCCAGAAAAGGTTAGATCAAGGTTTTGCCATGACGCACGAAGGTCGGCTTGACCACTCGCACCGGGTACCACTTTCCGCGAATCTCAACTTCGGCACGGTCAGCGGTGGCCATCGGTACACGCGCCAGGGCAATGGATTTACTCAGCGTAGGAGAGAAACTACCACTGGTGATCTCTCCTTCGCCAACATCGGCGATACGAACCACTTGATGAGCGCGTAAAACCCCGCGTTCTTCCAGCACCAAACCCACCAATTTAAGCTGCACCCCGGCCGCCCGCTCGGCTTCCAGGGCGGCGCGCCCGATGAAGTTGCGGCTGGCGGGCTCCCAGGCGATGCTCCAGGCCATATTCGCGGCCAACGGTGACACATTCAGGTGGATATCCTGGCCGTAGAGGTTCATGCCGGCCTCCAGGCGCAGGGTGTCGCGCGCGCCCAGGCCGATGGGCGAGATGCCCGCGCCCACCAGGTCGTTGAAAAACCCCGGGGCCTGGTCGGCAGGCAGGACGATTTCCAAGCCATCTTCGCCAGTATAGCCAGTACGTGCGATAAACCAGTCGCCGTCGGCACGGCCCTCGAAAGGCTTGAGCTGGTGGATCAACACACCGCGAGACTGGGTAACCAGCTCGGCAATTTTGTGCCGGGCGTGGGGGCCCTGGATCGCCAGCATGGCCAGGTCCGGGCGTTCGCGCATCAGTACCGGGTAGTTGCCCAGTTGGGCCTGCATCCAGGCGATATCCTGGTCGCGGGTGGCCGCATTGACCACCAGCCGGTAACCGTCTTCGGCGCGGTAGACAATCATGTCGTCCACCACCCCGCCCTGCTCGTTGAGCATGGCGCTGTACAACGCATGGCCGCAACCATGCAAACGATCGACATCATTGGCCAGCAGGTACTGCAGCCATTCCCTGGCCTGGGGGCCCGAAATATCGATCACGGTCATGTGGGAAACATCAAACACCCCGCAGTCACGACGCACCTGATGGTGCTCCTCGACTTGCGAGCCGTAGTGCAGAGGCATATCCCAACCGCCAAAATCGACCATCTTCGCGCCAAGGGCGAGATGCAGGTCATACAGAGGCGTACGCTGTCCCATGGGTTTCTCCTTCCGGGCGTGGCGAAGGTGCGGACGGTTGCCGTTCGGGCTACACACCTTGAAATACAAGGCCCGCAGCCACAATCAGCAACCCAGCCCGAAAGACGGGCCGCACCGAATGCCGCGCATTGTAGCCTCAAGCCGTAGGACTGGCACCTAACCGATTCGTCGGGCCGAACGTCGGATCAGACCGATGACCGGCAACAGGCCGACCAATACCAGGGTCAGGGCAGGCAAGGAGGCACGCGCCCACTCGCCCTCGCTGGTCATCTCAAAGATGCGTACCGCCAGCGTATCCCAGCCGAACGGGCGCATCAGCAGGGTCGCGGGCATTTCCTTGAGCACATCGACAAACACCAGCAAGGCCGCGCTCAAGGTGCCTGGCAGCAACAGCGGCAGATACACTTTGCAAAACAGTCGTGGCCCACTGACCCCAAGACTACGCGCTGCCTCCGGCAACGACGGGCGGATGCGCGCCAGGCTGTTTTCCAGCGGGCCATAGGCCACGGCCAGGAAGCGCACCAGATAGGCCATCACCAGGGCCGACAGGCTGCCCAGCAACAAAGGCTTGCCCGCACCGCCCAACCAGCTGGAAACCGGGATCACCAGCTCGCGATCCAGATAGCTGAACGCCAGCATGATCGACACCGCCAAGACCGACCCCGGCAAGGCGTAGCCCAGATTGCCCAGGCTGATCCCGGAACGGATGGCCCGGGTCGGCGCCAGGCGGTTGGCGAAGGCCAGCAGCAACGCGACGCTGACGGTGATCAACGCGGCCATGCCGCCCAGGTAGAGGGTATGCACGATCAGCCCGGCATAGCGCTCGTCAAGGTCGAAACGCCCGCGCTGCCAGAACCAGGCCAGCAGTTGGATCATCGGGATGACGAAGGCGCAGGCAAACACCAGGGCACACCAGCCCGTGGCGGCGGCTGCCTTGAAGCCATGCAGGTGATACAGCGCCTTGCCCCGCGGTCGCTCATTGCCCGGGCGGCTGGCCCCCCGGGCACGGCGCTCGCCGTAGAGCACCAGCATCACCACCAACAGCAGCAGGCTCGCCAGTTGCGCGGCGCTGGACAGGCTGAAAAAGCCATACCAGGTCTTGTAGATGGCGGTAGTAAAGGTATCGAAATTAAACACCGACACCGCGCCGAAATCCGCCAGGGTTTCCATCAACGCCAGGGCCACGCCGGCACCGATAGCCGGGCGCGCCATGGGCAGGGCCACCCGCCAGAAGGCCTGCCAGGGCGATTGGCCCAGCACCCGCGCCGCTTCCATCAAGCCCTTGCCCTGGGCCAGGAAGGCGGTACGCGCCAGCAGGTAGACATAGGGATAGAACACCAGCACCAGCACGATGATCACGCCACTGGTCGAACGCACACGCGGCAGGCGCAGGCCCATGCCGAACCATTCGCGCAGCAGGGTTTGTACCGGCCCGGAGAAGTCCAGCAGGCCAACGAAGACAAATGCCAGGACATAGGCCGGGATGGCAAACGGCAGCATCAAGGCCCAATCCAGCCAGCGTCGGCCGGGGAACTCACAGAGGCTGGTCAGCCACGCCAGGCTCACGCCCAGCACCGTGACACCCACCCCGACGCCCAACACCAGGGTCAAGGTGTTGCCCAGCAGACGCGGCATCTGGGTGGCCCACAGGTGCGACCAGATTTGCGTATCGATGCTTTGCCAGGACAGCAGCAGGACGCTCAGCGGCAGCAGCACCAGGGCGGCGACAGTGAAGACCGGCAGGTACCAGCGGCGTTGGGCGGGGTGGGCCAAAAGGAATTCTCAAGCAGTGGATGATTTGGAGGCATGCACAAAACATTGTGGGAGCTGGCTTGCCTGCGATGCAGACACCTCGGTTTATCAGTGATACCGGGGTGATGCTATCGCAGGCAAGCCAGCTCCCACATTAGATTTGTGGAGCCTTACAAATTGTACTCAGTTCCAGCCTGCGCGATCCATCAGGCGAATCGCCTCGGCCTGGCGCTTGCCCGCCACTTCCACCGGCAGGGTGTCGGCCTTGAACTTGCCCCAGGCAGCCACTTCTTCAGACGGCTGCACCGCCGGGTTGGCCGGGAACTCCTGGTTCACGTCGGCAAAGATCTTCTGCGCCTCAGGCGTGGTCATCCATTCCACCAGGGCCTTGGCGGCTTCCGGGTGCGGCGCGTACTGGGTCAGGCCGATGCCCGAGAGGTTGACGTGTACACCACGGTCACCCTGGTTCGGCCAGAACAGTTTGACGCCCAGGTCCGGCTTTTGCTTATGCAGGCGGCCATAGTAGTAAGTGTTGACGATACCGACATCGCATTGCCCGGCATTGATCGCTTCCAGCACGGCCACATCATCGGAGAACACGTCGGTGGACAGGTTGTTGACCCACCCCTTGATGATCTCCTCGGTCTTTTGCGCGCCATGGGTCTCGATCAGGGTGGCGGTCAGCGACTGGTTGTAGACCTTCTTCGCCGTACGCAGGCACAGGCGGCCTTCCCATTGTTTGTCGGCCAGGGCTTCGTAGGTGGTCAACTCACCCGGTTTGACGCGAGCGGTGGAGTAGGCAATGGTCCGCGCCCGCAGGCTCAAGCCGGTCCAGGCGTGGCTGGCAGCACGATATTGCGCAGGAATATTGGCGTCGATCACCTTGGAGGTGAACGGTTGCAGAATGCCCATCTGCTCGGCTTGCCAGAGGTTGCCGGCATCGACGGTCAGCAGCAGGTCAGCCGTGGCGTTCTGACCTTCGGCCTTGATGCGCTGCATCAGCGGCGCTTCCTTGTCGGTGATGAACTTCACCTTCACCCCGGTTTTCTGGGTGTAGGCGTCGAAGACCGGCTTGATCAACTCATCGATACGAGAGGAGTAGACCACCACCTCGTCAGCCGCCTGGGCGGTGGTGCTGGCGATCAGGGTGAGTGCCAGGGCAGTCAGGAGGCGCTTGGGTGCCAACATAGGTGCGGTCTCTCGTAGGAAAAGTGAGCGCAAATGATAAGGACTCACATTTAGCATCTCAACCGAACACTGGTCGCAGAAGTTACGAGATGTTGCATGAGCCCCCCTTTAGGGTGCGGCAGATGGCCTCAGGCCTTGGCCAGATCCGGCAAGTCCCCAGTCAAACCCAGCGCCTGTCGCACAAACAGGGCCTTGGCCTCAGGCATCTGGTCGACCATCTTCAACCCGGCATTGCGCAACCAGCGCAACGGCAACTGATCGGCCTGGAATAACCGTTCAAAGCCCTCCATCGCCGCCATCAGCGCCAGGTTGCGGGGCATGCGCCGCCGCTCGTAGCGGCTGAGCACCTTCACATCCGCCAAGCGTTCACCGCGTTCAGATGCCTGCAACAGCACCTCGGCCAACACCGCCGCGTCGAGGAAGCCCAGGTTCACGCCCTGCCCCGCCAATGGGTGGATAACGTGGGCGGCATCACCAATCAGCGCCAGGCCCTCGGCGACGTAGCGCTTGGCGTGGCGCTGGCGCAGCGGGACGCACAGGCGTGGGTCGGCACTGACCACGCGGCCCAGCCGGCCTTCAAAGGCGCGCTCCAGTTCACCGCAGAAGCTTGCGTCGTCCAGGGCCATCAGGCGTTCGGACTCGCTCGGCGTGGTCGACCAGACGATCGAGCACCAATCGTCCTGGCCATCGCGCACCAGCGGCAGGAACGCCAGCGGGCCATGGTCGGTGAAACGCTGCCAGGCCGTGCGCTGGTGTGGTTGGCTGCTGCGCACGCTGGTGACGATGGCGTGGTGCAGGTAATCCCATTCACGGGTGGCGGTGCCGGTCAGGCGGCGCACGGCCGAGTTGGCACCGTCGGCGGCGATCACCAGCCGCGCGCGCAAGGTGCGGCCATCGGCCAGGGTCAGCAGCCAGTCATCGCCGGAGCGACGCATCTGCTCCAGGCGCGCATTGGCCAGCAGGCCCAGGTCGCAATCGTGCAGGCGGTCGAGCAGGGCGTCCTGGACCACACGGTTTTCGACAATATGCCCCAGCACCTCGGCATGCACGCTGGCCGCCGAAAAGTGGATCTGCCCGGTGCCGCTGCCATCCCACACCTGCATCTCGCCGTAGGGGCTGGCGCGGCGGCTGGCAATGCCGTCCCACACGCCCAGGCGTTCGAGAATGCGCTGGCTGGCGGCCGACAAGGCGCTCACCCGCGGTTCAAAGGGTGCATCGGCGTCGAACGGCTTGACGCTCATTGGGCTGCCATCGAGCAGCAGCACCTGCAGGCCACTGCCCTGCAACGCCAGCGCCAGGGCGCTTCCGACCATTCCGGCCCCGACAATCAGCACATCTGCGCGCATGTCCATGCTTTATGCCTGTTTCGCTGGCGGCGTGTGCCGCAGGTAAAGGACTCGCGCCACCTGGGTGGCGCAACTGTCATGAAGGTGTTCGTAGGGCAACCACTTACGCATCGGGGCGCGTGCCCAGGCCCATGGCCTGTCGGGCGAACCAGCGTTTGGCCGGCGGCAGCAGGTCCAGGCCCAGCAGGCCGAGGTTGCGGCCCATGGCGACTAGCGGTTGGCCACTGCCGAACAGGCGGGTGACCTGGTCGGAGAAGCCCACGGTCAATTGCTGGTCCAGGCGCTGGCGTTCGCGGTAGGCCTGCAAGGTCGCCAGGTCGCCCGGCACCGCCGGCCCGGCCAGCAAGGCCTCGGCCAAGGCATAGGCATCGCGCAGCGACAGGTTGAAACCCTGGCCGGCAATCGGGTGCAGGCTGTGGGCGGCGTTGCCGAGGATCACCAGGTGCGAGCGCACCTGCTCCTCGGCCTCCACCAGAGTCAGCGGATACAAGTGACGGGCACCGACCTGCTTGAGGGTGCCCAGGCGATAGCCGAACACGCCCTGCAACTCGCTGAGGAAACTGCGTTCATCCAACTGCGCCAAGCGCTGGGCGTCCATGCCGACGCGGGTCCACACCAACGCGCAACGGTTGTCGGCCAGGGGCAGCAAGGCCATCGGGCCATCGTCGGTGAAACGCTCGAAGGCCTCGCCGTTATGGGCTTCGCTGGGGGTGATGTTGGCGATCAGGGCACTCTGGTTGTAGGGGCGCTGCTTGACGCCAATGCCCAACTGCTCGCGCAGGCCGGAGCGGCCACCATCGGCCAGTACCGCCAGGTCGCACTCGATGACGGTTTCGTCGTTGAGGGTCAAGCGGTAGCCATCGGCCAGCGGTTCCAGGCGGCTGACTTCGGCCGGGCAACGCCAACTGATCACGTCCTTATCCAAGCCTTGCCACAGGCACTGCCCGAGCCAGGCGTTTTCCACCACATAGCCCAGGGCCGGCACACCCTCTTCGAGCGCCGACAAGCGTGCCGTGGAGAAGCGGCCACGGTCGGAAACATGGATCTGCTTGATCGGCTCGGCGCGCCGGGAAATGTCTTGCCACACACCCAGGCGCTGATAGATCTGCCGCGCGCCAAAGGACAGCGCCGAGGAACGGGCGTCGTAGCTCGGCTGGTAGCTGTCGCCGGGGGCGAAGGGTTCGATCAGCACGATCTTCCAGCCCCGGGCCTTGGCCCCGGCCTGCAACGCCAATGCCAGGCTGGCGCCCACCAGGCCGCCACCGATAATCGCCAGGTTGACCCGGCTCATCGGGCGGCCGCCATCAGCGCTTCGATCTCGGCCACACCCTTGGGCACGCCACCGGTCAGAATTTCACAGCCTTGCTTGGTCACCACCACGTCATCCTCGATGCGCACGCCTATGCCACGCCATTTCTTTGCCACGTTCTGGTTGTCCGGGGCAATGTAGATACCCGGTTCCACGGTCAGGGCCATGCCCACTTCCAGCACCCGCCATTCGCCGCCGACCTTGTACTCGCCTACATCATGCACATCCATGCCCAGCCAGTGCCCGGCGCGGTGCATATAGAACGCCTTGTAGGCTTCGCTGGCGATCAACTCGTCCACCTCACCCTGCAACAAGCCCAGCTTCACCAGCCCGGCGGTGATCACTTGCACGGTTGCCTCATGGGCCTGGTTCCAGTGCTTGTTCGGCGCGATCTGCGCAAAAGCGGCTTCCTGGGAGGCCAGCACAATTTCGTAGATCGCCTTCTGCTCGGCGGAGAACTTGCCATTGACCGGCCAGGTCCGGGTGATATCGCTGGCATAGCAGTCGATCTCACAACCGGCGTCGATCAATACCAGGTCGCCGTCCTTGAGCAGCGCGTCATTCTGCTGGTAGTGCAGGATGCAACTGTTGCGCCCCGAAGCGACGATGGAGCCATAGGCCGGCATCTTCGCCCCGCCCCGGCGGAACTCGTAGTCCAGCTCGGCTTCCAGGCTGAACTCATGCAGCCCGGCGCGGCAGGCCTGCATCGCCCGGATATGGGCCGCGCAGGAAATCCGCGCGGCTTCGCGCATGACTTTCACTTCTGCGGCGGATTTATACAGGCGCATGTCGTGCAGCAGATGATCCAGGGCAACGAATTCGTTCGGCGGCTGCGCGCCGAGGTGCGCCTTGGAGCGGATCACATTGATCCACTCCATCAGGTGCCGGTCGAACTCGGCATTGCTGCCCATGGCCGAATACACCCGGTCGCGGCCTTCGATCAGGCCGGGCAGGATGTCGTCGATATCGGTAATCGGGAACGCATCGTCGGCGCCGTATTCGCGAATCGCGCCTTCGGTGCCAGCGCGCAGGCCGTCCCACAATTCGCGCTCGGCATTGCGTTCGCGGCAGAACAGCACGTATTCGCCGTGAATGCGCCCAGGCATCAACACAATCACCGCTTGCGGCTCGGGGAAACCGCTCAGGTACTGGAAGTCGCTGTCCTGGCGGTAGACGTGTTCGACATCACGGTTGCGGATCGCCACAGCGGCGGCCGGCAGGATCGCGATGCTGTTGGGTTCCATCTGCGCCATGAGCGCCTTGCGGCGGCGGGTGTATTCCGCTTTGGGGATATGGATCATGGGCAGGTGGGTTCCCTCTCTTAGTGCAGCGACGGCTTGATGGCGGCGGGTTCAGCCGATTTTTTGGTCTCGGTGAACAGCAGCAGCGGCGCGACGCGCAGGTATTCCATGACTTCCATGTAGTCGCCTTCGCCGTCTTCGGATTCTTCCAGGGCATCTTGCACCTGGGAGATGGCTGCCAGGTCCTGCAACACTTCCTGGGCGTCGGTGCTCAGTTCCAGGCCGCCGGAATTCACGCCAAAGCCGGTGAGGAAACCCTTGCACCATTCGCCCAGGGCGGCAGCGCGCTCGGCCAGTGGCGCATCATCGCTCGGCAGCAATAGGACTACCGCAATGTCATCGCCGGTCAACTCGCCCTTGACCATTTCTTGCAGGCCGATCAAGGCGTTACGAACATTATCTACTGGCTCCGTTTCGAGCACTTCTGCGGCGTCGGCCAACCAGTTGTCGGCGTCAAAACCGACGCCGGTGCAACTGCGGCCCAGCAGCACGCCATGCAGTTCGGCAGGCGAGCAAGAATGACCGCTGGCGCTCAGCAGTTTGGAAAAAGCATCGTACGGGGAGTTCTGAATAGGCATGATGAGCTAGGCGCCAGGCGGCGCGATGTCTAGAATGAAGCGCTGTATCCTAGCACCGGCAGACGCACCCGACTATCAAGGGCGTCAGATCGTTTATCCTGCAGTTGCCATTCATCAGACAAATCCAGTGGAACCCCATGGAAGACACCGACTTGCAAGCGCTGATGGCCAGACTCGAATTGCTAATTACCCGGGTCGAGCAACTAAAGAGTCAAAACGGACTCCTATTAGCTCAGGAAAAGACCTGGCGCGAGGAACGCGCTCACCTCATTGAAAAAAACGAAATCGCCCGGCGTAAGGTCGAATCGATGATTTCGCGCCTGAAGGCCCTGGAGCAAGACTCATGAGTTCAAGCAATAGCGTCACCGTGCAGATCCTCGACAAAGAGTATTCAATCATCTGCCCCCAGGAAGAGCGCAGCAACCTGGTGAGCGCCGCCCGCTACCTGGATGGCAAGATGCGTGAAATCCGCAGCAGCGGCAAAGTCATCGGCGCCGACCGTATCGCCGTGATGGCCGCGCTGAACATTACCCACGATTTGCTGCACAGGCAGGAACGCCCTGACGTCCAGGCCAGCGGCTCGACACGCGAGCAAGTACGCGACCTGCTGGAACGTGTCGACCTGGCCCTTTCCAACGATCAAGAGCAACCCAAAGGCTGATTGCCGGACCTGTTTGGGGTATACTCGCCTCACTCCCTGGCGTGCTTGCCAGTCGGCGATGTCCCTGAGCCGATTCGCACTACCCTGGAAGTTGCACGTTGGGCTGGTGTGCATGTCCGCTAGACGGAAAGCCTTAAAGCCTACTGCTTCTTCCACCTTGAACTTTCGGGTTCAAGGGCTAAGTCGACAGCGGTTCTGTCGGGGAGCCTGAATTCCCAAACTCAATGCCAGTCCCCGGACTGGCATTGTTTTATGAGCCGAACACCATGACCGAACCTGCGCCGCTTTCCCGTCCGCACCTTCGACGCATGTTGCGCAAGGCCCGCCGCGCCCTCACGCCAGGCGAGCAACGCCAGGCAGCGCTTGGCCTGTATCGGCAACTGGCACAGCACCCGCTGTTTTGCCGGGCCAAACATATTTCCCTGTACCTGCCGACGGATGGCGAAATCGATCCGCGCTTGCTGCTGCGCGCGGCCCAGCGTCGGGGCAAGGCCACCTACCTGCCGGTGCTCAGTGCCTGGCCACGGACCAAGATGGTGTTCCAACGCGTGCGCCCCGGGGAAAAGCTTGTGCCCAATCGCTTCGGCATTCTTGAGCCACGGGTCAATGTCGGCCGCCAGCGCAAGGTCTGGGCCCTGGACCTGGTGCTGCTGCCGTTGGTGGGGTTCGATGAGGCGGGTGGGCGGCTGGGCATGGGCGGCGGTTTTTACGATCGTAGCCTGGCGTACCTGGCGCGCCGCTCGGCGTGGCGCAAGCCGACGCTACTGGGGCTGGCCCATGAGTGCCAGAAGGTCGAACGCCTGGCGCAGGCAAGCTGGGACGTGCCGCTGAATGGCGCCGTGACCGACAGGAAGTGGTATGTCGCAGAGGGGACGCCGCTGCAATCAACGGCGCCGAAATAACATCAACGCTTGAAGGTTTGTGGCTGCTGCTGTGCAAATTCAACAGGCGCTTCGGTCTTGTTCGACCAGAGGCTCTGCGCATACCCGGTGGTCACGACGCCCAGACCGAACAAAATAACCAAAATCCATAGTAAATCCGGTTTGCGTTTCATCGATTGCCCCCCTTCAGGCCTATCACACACGATGACAGCAACGTTCCAAAGTAGCCCGTTCCAGCTGCGTCAAGCTTAAAATCCCGGCATTCTGCGTTAACGTGAACCAACACGCAAACCTTGACGTCAACCGACCGTCGGTTTGTCATGAAGTTGCCGCACAACCTATCCAATCCCCTGCAAAGGAGCAAAAACCATGGCCTATTGGCTGATGAAATCCGAGCCTGATGAGTTGTCCATCCAGGGCCTGGAAAAACTCGGCGAAGCACGCTGGGATGGCGTGCGCAATTACCAGGCGCGCAACTTCCTGCGGGCCATGGCCGTGGGTGACGCGTTTTTCTTCTACCACTCCAGTTGCCCGGAACCGGGGATTGCCGGCGTAGGAAAAATCATCGAAGCGGCGTATCCAGACCCGACGGCGCTGGAGCCCGGCAACCATCACTTCGATGCCAAGGCCACAGCAGAAAAAAATCCGTGGAGCGCCATCACCGTGGCCCACGTCGAGACCTTCCCCAAAGTCCTCGGGCTGGGCTACCTCAAGCAACAAACCGCCCTGGCCGAATTGCCGCTGGTACAAAAAGGCAGTCGCTTGTCGGTGATGCCGGTGACGGCCGAGCAATGGGCGGCGGTCATGGCCCTGCGTTAACGCCTAAAGGGATTCATTTGACCGGTATCAACGGCTATCGGTTACGATCCCGGCAAACTAGGACGCTAACACCGCAGGATGCACCCATGTCGACGCCCCATCGCAGTTCGCACTTTTTCGCCTTTCTTCTGATTCTGTTGCTGGTGGCCGCCGGCGGCTTCGGCTACTGGAAGTCCACCCTCGACCGCCTGCCGGAAGGTTTGCACATGGGCAACGGCCGGCTGGAATCCACCGAAGTGCAGATCGCCACCAAGATCCCCGGGCGCCTGGCCGAGGTACGGGTCGATGAAGGCGACAAAGTGCTCAAGGGCCAACTGCTGGCACGTATCGACACCCGCACCCTGGAAGCCCAGCGCTCCCAGGCCGAAGCCGAAGTGCTGCGGGCCAAGGAAAACTTCGCCGCCGCCGAAGCCAATGTGCAGCTGCGCCAGAGCGAAAACCTGCTGGCCAGCCAGGAACTCAAGCGTACCCAAGAGCTGTACCGCCGCGGCTTCGCCAGCGCGCAGTTGATCGACCAGCAACAGGCACGCCAGAACACCGGCAATGCAGCGGTGGTAGCCGCCCAGGCCCAGGTCAATGCGGTCAAGGCTGCCATCGGTGCGGCCCAGGCCCAGGTGGCGCAACTGACCAGCGAAATCGAGGACAGCAGCCTGCGCGCGCCCATCGACGGCATCATCCAGCTGCGCCTGGCCGAACCTGGCGAAGTGCTCGGGGCCGGCGGGCGAGTGTTGCTGCTGATCGATCCGAATGACCAGTACATGAACCTCTACCTGCCCGCCTCCGTCACCGGCCGCCTGACCGTGGGCAGTGAAGCGCGGATCGTACTCGACGCCCTGCCGGACCAGCCGTTGCCGGCGAAAATCAGCTTTGTTGCGGCCAAGTCGCAGTTCACCCCCAAAGAAGTGGAAACCCGCGACGAACGCCAGAAACTGGTGTTCCGCGTCAAACTGCGCCTGACTCAACCCAGCGCCGTGCCCCAGGCCAAGCCCGGCATGCCCGGCGCCGGCTACGTGCGCACTGCCGACCTGGACTGGCCGGCCAACCTGCAATGAACGGGCTGGCGCTGCACGCCACGGGCATCAACCACCGCTACGGCAAGCAACAGGCACTGCTCGACATTGCCTTCAGCCTGCCGGCCGGCACCCGCTGCGGCCTGATCGGCCCGGATGGCGCGGGCAAGTCGAGCCTGCTGGGCCTGATCGCCGGGGTTAAAAAGCTGCAGGCCGGCGACCTGCAGGTGCTGGGCGGCTCCATCGAAGACCGCCGCCACCGCAACAGCCTGTACCCGTTGATCGCCTTTATGCCCCAGGGCCTGGGCGGCAACCTGTACCCCGAGCTGTCCATCCGCGAAAACATCCGGTTTTTTGCCACCCTGTTTGGCCTGTCCAAAGCCGATTGCGAGCAGCGCATGCACAACCTGCTGCTGGCCACCGACCTGGCACGTTTCGCCGACCGCCCAGCCGGCAAGCTGTCGGGCGGGATGAAGCAGAAACTGGGGCTGTGCTGCGCGCTGATCCATGACCCGGACTTGCTGATCCTTGATGAGCCCACGACCGGCGTCGACCCATTGTCACGCCGACGTTTCTGGGAGTTGGTAGAAACCGTACGCAGCGAGCGCCCGCAACTGACGCTGCTGGTGGCCACGGCCTACATGGAAGAAGCCGAGCAGTTCGAGCACTGCCTGATGCTCGACCGCGGCAAGCTGATTGCCGATGGCCTGAGCCATGAACTGGCGGCGGTCACGCCCAGCGGCAAGCTGGATGAAGCCTTTACCCATTTCCAGGGCGACAGCGCGCACAACAACCAGCCGCTGGTGATCCCTCCTCGGGCACACGACACCACCGATATCGCCATCGAAGCCCACGACCTGACCCTGCGCTTTGGCGACTTCACCGCCGTCAACAAGGTCAGCTTCGCCATCGGCCGTGGTGAGATCTTTGGCTTTCTCGGCTCCAACGGCTGCGGCAAGACCACCACCATGAAAGTCCTCACCGGGCTGATGCCGGCCAGTGAAGGCAGCGCCACACTGCTGGGCAACCCGGTGAATGCCAAGGACCTGGCGACCCGCAAGCGCGTGGGCTTCATGTCCCAGAGCTTCTCGCTGTACGGCGAACTCAGCGTGCGCCAGAACCTGGTGCTGCACGCACAGTTGTTCGACCTGCCCAAGGCCGACAGTGGGCCGCGCATTGAGGAACTGATCCAACGCTTTGACCTGGGCGAAATCGCCGAACAGCCCTCCGGCGAACTGCCCCTGGGTTTGCGCCAGCGCCTGTCCCTGGCTGTGGCGGTGCTGCATCGCCCGGAAGTGCTGATCCTCGACGAACCCACGTCCGGCGTGGACCCCGCCGCGCGCGACGATTTCTGGCGTTTGCTGGTGGAGCTGTCCCGCGAGCAAGGGGTGACGATTTTCCTCTCCACCCACTTTATGAACGAAGCCCAGCGCTGCGACCGCATCTCGTTGATGCACGCCGGCAAGGTGCTGGCCTGCGACACCCCGGACGCTCTGCAACAGCAATTCCACGGCGAGACCCTGGAAGCCGCGTTCGTCACCTGCCTGGAGCAAGCCCAGGAGGCCCCGGAAGCCGCCGCGCCCAGTGCAACCGTCAGCACACCGAGCACGCCGCCGGTCAGCAAACGCGGCTTCAGCCTGGTCCGCCTGCTGGCGGTGGCCAGTCGCGAAGGCAAAGAGCTGCTGCGCGACAAAGTGCGCATGGCCTTTGCTCTGCTCGGGGCGATTTTCATGATGGTGATCTTCGGCTACGGCATTTCCCTGGACGTAGAGAAGCTCGCCTTCGCCGTGTACGACCAGGACCAGACGCCGCAAAGCCGCGCTTACCTAGAGGCCTTCCGCAGTTCGCGCTACTTCGCCGAACAGCCACCGATCAGCGATTCGGCCGAGTTGCACCGGCGCCTGCAACGTTCGGAAATCAAACTGGCCCTGGAAATCCCCCCGGGCTTTGGCCGCGACCTGTACGCCGGGCGCCAACCGGCGGTGGCCGCCTGGCTCGATGGCGGCATGCCGTTTCGCGCCGAGACCAGCCGCAACTATGTCGAGGCTGTGCATCAGGCCAATCTGCAGCAGTTGGCCGAACTCAGCAGCACACCACAGACCCGCCCCGCCGCCGCCAAACTGGAAACGCGCTTTCGCTATAACCAGGACGTGGTCAGCGTCAATGCCATCGGCCCGGGCGTGATGGCGCTGATCCTGGCGTTTATCCCGGCCATGCTCACCGCCCTGGGCATCGTGCGCGAGAAGGAACTGGGCTCGATCACCAACTTTTATGCCACGCCGCTGACCCGCCTGGAGTTCCTCCTGGGCAAACAGGCACCGTACCTGGTCATCAGCCTGATCAACCTGGCCTTGCTGGTGGCGATGAACCGCTGGCTGTTCGGCGTGCCGTTCAAGGGCAGTGGCGTGACCCTGGCGTTTGGCGGCCTGCTGTATGTACTGGCCACCACTAGCATGGGCCTGCTGATTTCCGCGTTCACCCGCACCCAGATCGCGGCGATCCTCGGCACCATGATCATCACCAGCCTGCCGACCATCCAGTTCTCCGGGTTGATCGTGCCACGCTCATCCCTGGAAGGCGCGGCCGCGCTGATGGGTATGCTGTTTCCCGCCGGTTACTTCCTGGATGTCGCCGTCGGCACCTTCACCAAAGCCCTGGACCTGCGCCAACTGTGGCCACAGTGCCTGGCGCTGTTCGGGTTTTTCCTGGGGTTCACCGGGCTGAGCCTGGTCATGCTCAAGAAGCAGGAGGCCTGATGCATAAGTTCGCCCATATCCTGCGCCTGGGGCTCAAAGAACTCACCAGCCTGCGTCACGACAGCGTGTTGCTGCTGTTTCTGTTCTACGCCTTCACCGTCGCCATCTATATGCCAGCGGCCGGCTCGGTGATTGGTGTGCATAACGCCAGCGTGGCCTTTGTCGATGAAGACCATGGCCAATTGTCACGCCAGTTGGCCGAAGCCCTGCAACCCCCGGAATTCCAGCCCGCCGTGCCACTGGCCTACGACCAGTTGGACAAGGTGATGGACAGCGGCCAGTACACCTTCGTGATCAACGTGCCGGCCAATTTCCAGGCCGACCTGCTGGCCGGCCGCCAGCCGAGCGTGCAGGTCAATGTGGATGCCACGGCCATGAGCCAGGCGTTTATGGGCGCCGGCTATATCGGGCGGATTTTCCAGCGCGAACTGCTGACCTACAGCGGCCAGGCGGATGCCAGCCAACGCGCGCCGGCGGCGCTCACCACCCGCGCGTTGTTCAACACCAACCTGGAAGGTGGCTGGTTCCTGGCGGTGATCCAGATCGTCAATAACATCACCATCCTCGCCATCGTCCTGACCGGCACCGCCCTGCTGCGCGAGCGTGAGCACGGCACCCTCGACCATCTGCTGGTGCTGCCACTGACCGCCCTGGAAATCATGCTGGCAAAAATCTGGAGCAACATGCTGGTGGTGGTGCTGTGTACCTGGCTGTCACTGGAAGTGGTGGTCAAGGGCCTGCTCGGCGTGCCGCTGGCCGGCTCGTTGAGCCTGTTCCTGCTGGTGACGGCGCTGTACCTGTTTGCCAGCACCGCCCTGGGCATCTTCCTCGCCACCCTCGCCCGCTCGACGCCGCAGTTTGGCTTGTTGGCGATCCCGGTGATTATTCCGATGTTGCTGTTGTCAGGCGGCAGTACGCCGCTGGACAGCATGCCCGAATGGTTGCAATGGGTGATGCAGGGCTCGCCGTCGACGCATTTTGTGAGCTTGAGTGCGGCGATTCTGTTTCGCGATGCCGGGGTGAGTGTGGTGTGGCCGGATTTACTGGCGCTGGGGGGGATTGGGTTGGTGTTTTTTGCGGTGGCGTTGGCCAGATTCAGGAAAAGCCTGGCATCTTGAGGCGCCCGCAAGGCCGTCATCGCAAGCCAGCTCCCACACTTTGATTTGTGAACACCGTCAAAATGTGGGAGCTAGCTTGCCTGCGATGGGCGCTAAGCGCCCGCTTTACTGGATGATCAGATTATTGAACAACAAGTCCTCAACCACCGGCTTCCCCGTCTCATCATTCATCACTTGCTGAGTCTGCTTCAACGCTTCCTGACGCAACTTCTCTTTGCCTTCGACACTGCCCATGCTTTCGACAGTCTGCTGGGTAAACAGCGCCACCAGTTGATTACGGATCAACGGCTCATTGGCCTTGATCGCCGCCGCCGCTTCCGTGCCGGTCACGCGCAGGGCCACATCGGCCTTGTACACCCGCAGTTTCGGGCCGCCATCCAGGGCGTAGTTGCCGACAAAGGGCGGGGTCAGGCTGTAGTAGCTGACCTTCGGCGCTTCGCCTTCCTTGGCTTCTTCGGCATGGGCTGCCATCGGCAACGTCAGGGCCAGCATCAACAGGATCCACGCTTTCACAGTTCATTCCTCACATTCGGTTGCCAGTAGCATAACGCTAGCAAGGCAGAGCACAAGCTTATGGCGACTTATCAGGCCGGGGCATGCTCGTTGACCCGTGACCTGACCCACCTACACTTATCGGCCAATACGCCAAAAGGAATAGTCCGATGAAAGCCGTGCTGTGCAAAGCCTTCGGCCCTGCCGAAACCCTGGTGTTGGAAGACGTCGAAAGCCCGGCGATCAAGAAGAACGAGATCCTGCTGGAGGTGCATGCCGCCGGGGTGAATTTCCCGGACACGCTGATCATCGAGGGCAAGTACCAGTTCAAACCGCCCTTCCCGTTCTCGCCGGGTGGCGAAGCGGCAGGGGTGGTCAGCGACGTAGGGGAAAAGGTCAGCCACCTGAAGGTCGGCGACCGGGTCATGGCGTTGACCGGTTGGGGCAGCTTTGCCGAGCAGGTCGCGGTGCCGGGCTATAACGTATTGCCGATCCCGCCGAGCATGGACTTCAACACCGCCGCCGCCTTCAGCATGACCTACGGCACCTCGATGCACGCCCTCAAGCAGCGTGGCCAGCTGGCGGCCGGCGAGACCCTGCTGGTACTGGGCGCGTCCGGTGGCGTGGGCCTGGCCGCTGTGGAAATTGGCAAGGCCATGGGCGCCCGGGTGATCGCCGCCGCCAGCAGCGCCGACAAGCTGGCCGTGGCCAAGGCGGCGGGTGCCGATGAATTGATCAACTACAGCGAAAGCAACCTCAAGGATGAAATCAAGCGCCTGACCGACGGCAACGGTGCCGACGTGATCTACGACCCGGTGGGCGGCGATCTGTTTGACCAGGCCATTCGCGCCATTGCCTGGAACGGCCGGCTGCTGGTGGTGGGGTTTGCCAGCGGGCGCATCCCTGAATTGCCGGTGAACCTGGCGCTGCTCAAGGGCGCGGCGGTGGTCGGGGTGTTCTGGGGTGCGTTTGCCCAGCGCCAGCCGCAGGAGAATGCGGCGAATTTCCAGCAGCTGTTTGGTTGGTATGCCGAGGGGAAGTTGAAGCCGCTGGTGTCGCAGGTGTATCCGCTGGACAACGCGGCGCAGGCGATCAATGACCTGGGGCAACGCAGGGCGGTAGGCAAGGTGGTCGTGCAGGTCCGCCAGTGATTTGAAATGCAGTCAATGTGGGAGCTGGCTTGCCTGCGATAGCGGTGGGTCAGCTACATCTTTCGTGACTGATCCACCGCTATCGCAGGCAAGCCAGCTCCTACATTTGATCTGCGGTGTTCTGAGGAATCTGATCACGACCCAAATTTATCTATTAGCGACATGTTCGTAAAAGAACATGTAATTACTCCAGTTTCCTGTGTTTGCAGATAAGAGGCGATGCTATTTTCGGTAACGAAACTGTAACATTCGCATCCGCAGTCAAAACAAGAAATTTGGAGCTCTTGAATGTTTGCTTTCTTTCGTCCTGCCCCTCATCAGGCACCCCTGCCTGAAGAAAAGATCGACAGTACCTACCGACGACTGCGCTGGCAGATCTTCGCCGGTATTTTCTTTGGCTACGCGGGTTACTACCTGCTGCGCAAAAACTTCTCCCTGGCCATGCCGTACTTGATCGACGAGGGTTACACCCGTGGTCAGCTGGGCCTGGCCATGTCGGCGATCGCGATTGCCTACGGCCTGTCCAAGTTCCTCATGGGCCTGGTGTCCGACCGCTCCAACCCGCGCTACTTCCTGCCCTTTGGCTTGCTGGTATCGGCCGGGGTGATGTTCATTTTCGGTTTCGCGCCTTGGGCAACGTCCAGCGTGACCATGATGTTCATTCTGCTGTTCATCAACGGCTGGGCCCAGGGCATGGGCTGGCCGCCGAGTGGACGGACCATGGTGCACTGGTGGTCGCAGAAAGAACGCGGTGGCGTGGTATCGGTATGGAACGTGGCGCATAACGTCGGCGGCGGCCTGATCGGCCCGCTGTTCCTGTTGGGCATGGCCTGGTTCAACGACTGGCACGCAGCGTTCTATGTCCCGGCAACGGTGGCCTTGGCAGTGGCGGCCTTTGCCTTTATCACCATGCGTGACACCCCGCAGTCGGTAGGCTTGCCGCCGATCGAGAAGTACAAGAACGACTACCCGGAAGGCTACGACGACAGCCACGAAGACGAATTCAGCGCCAAGGAAATCTTCGTCAAGTACGTGCTGCGCAACAAGATGCTGTGGTACATCGCCTTCGCCAACGTGTTCGTCTACCTGCTGCGTTATGGCGTGCTGGACTGGGCACCGACCTACCTCAAGGAAGCCAAGCACTTCACCGTCGATAAATCGTCGTGGGCGTACTTCTTCTACGAGTGGGCGGGGATCCCCGGCACGCTGCTGTGCGGCTGGATGTCGGACAAGATCTTCCGTGGCAACCGTGGCCTGACCGGCATTGTGTTCATGGCCTTGGTGACCGTGGCGACCCTGGTGTACTGGCTCAACCCGCCGGGCAACCCGATGGTCGACATGATCGCGCTGTTCTCCATTGGCTTTTTGATCTACGGCCCGGTGATGCTGATCGGCCTGCAGGCCCTGGAACTGGCGCCGAAGAAAGCCGCAGGTACGGCGGCAGGCTTTACCGGTCTGTTCGGTTACCTGGGCGGTTCGGTAGCCGCCAGTGCGGCCATGGGCTACACCGTGGACCACTTCGGCTGGGACGGCGGCTTTGTGCTGCTGATCGGCGCGTGCCTGTTGGCCATCGCGTTCCTGATCCCCACCCTGTGGCACACCAATAGCGTCAGCTCGGCGCGTTAATCGCCGCGACGCCTTTGGCACATCGCTTGAGCCGCGCCTCCAGATTCTTGTCTGGCATGGCGTGGCTACGCAGGGCGTTGACAGTCTGCTCGACATAATCGCGAGTGGTGCCGTAACGCCCGCAAGCACAGGCAAAGACCTGGTTCAGCACACTGTCGGGCAAGTTGCCGGCATAGCTGGGCAGGTGCCGCTCCAGCACAAAACCCAATGCCTGCACCTGGCTGCCGTCTTCAAGCCGGCAACTGAGCCAGTGTGGCCGGTAGGACGGGTAAGGCATCTCGCGCTGCCACAAGGCATAGAGCGAGGCCTCCAGTTGATCCTCCGGCAGGCGATAGGCAAAACCGCTGCACGAGCCGCCACGATCCAGGCCAAACACCAGCCCCGGTAACTCCGGCGTGCCCCGGTGTTCGTGGGACCACAGGTACAGGCCCCGGTGATACCCATGGACCCGTGCGCGCACGCGCTGGGCTGCCGAACATTCCGGGCGCCAGATCAGCGAACCATACGCAAACAGCCAGACCGGCCCACCCTTGTGCAGCCCCATGGTGGCCTGCATCGAGCTCATTAATTGTTCGTGAGTGAGTTGCGGCCCCAGATCGAGCCGCGGCGGGTAAGCCCATTGCAGAAGTTCGGATTCAATAACGGTCATGGCAGATCG
The DNA here is from genome assembly GCF_059422465.1 of Pseudomonas sp. GW821-FHT01D09. Taxonomy (NCBI): domain Bacteria; kingdom Pseudomonadati; phylum Pseudomonadota; class Gammaproteobacteria; order Pseudomonadales; family Pseudomonadaceae; genus Pseudomonas; species Pseudomonas sp. GW821-FHT01D09. The sequence continues at coordinate 168,998 of NZ_JBWKWY010000005.1, read as the reverse complement.
CTTAGGTCTCCTGTGCCTTACCAGTTATAGGCGACTTTACCGTAATAGAACGCGCCGCTGTAACCGCAAGGCGAAAAAGTGCTAGTGGATGAGCCCGGAAAACGCCGCAATTTTCAGCGTCCGTTCAGCCTTTATCGGCGGCCTGCCCGCAAAATAGACCCGCGTCACGACCCACTTTGTCGCGCATCTACCGACTATCGAGGTCGCCCCATGAAAAACCGACTTTCCGGCCTGCTGCTCCTGGCGCAGGCCACCACCGCCCTGGCCGCCGAAGCGCCGGCCAACGACGACAAAGGCTTCTGGTACGCCCAGACCAGCGTCTACACCCGGCACTTTGCACCGGATCCCGAGCACAACAACCATCAAGACCTGATCGGCCTGGAGCGCAATGACGCTTCGGGGTGGGTGTATGGCGGTGCGACCTTTCGCAACTCGTTTCGCCAGCGCTCGTATTACGCCTATGCGGGTAAGCGCTATGACATGGCCGACTATCCGGTGTATCTGAAGCTGACCGGCGGCGCGATCCAGGGCTATCGCGGCCAATACCGCGACAAGATCCCGCTGAACCGCTACGGCGTAGCGCCAGTGATCATTCCGTCGGTGGGTGCCTACTACGGACCGGTGGCGGCGGAGTTTGTGTTGCTGGGGTTCAATGCGGCGATGGTGACCACGGGCGTGCGCTTCTGACGCCGCACACCTGAGTAGACACAATCCAATGTGGGAGCTTGCCCGCTCCCACAGTTTGAGCGGCGTCTCAGGCGCGGGGGGCGTAGGCAAATACGTCAGCGCGCATCTGGTGCGCATCCATCCCGGCATGTACCAGCGCATCCAGCGTGCCATAGATCATCGCCGGCGAGCCGCTGGCGTAGACATGCACGGCCTTGAGGTCGGTGATGTCTTCGCACACCGCTTCATGCAATAAGCCACAACGCCCTTCCCACCCGCACAGGTCGCTGACCACTTTGTGCAGGAACAGGTTGGGCAATTGCTGCCACTGCTCCCAGTGCTCGACCTGGTAGAAATCCTCGGGACGGCGCACGCCCCAGTACAGATGCACCGGGTACTTGAAACCGCTGGCCCGGCAGTGTTCGATCAGGCTGTGCATCTGCGCCATACCGGTGCCAGCCGCGATCAGCACCAGCGGACCGTCGGGTAGCTCGGCCAGGTGGGTATCGCCAAATGGCAGTTCGACCCGCGCCATCTGGTTACGCTGCAACTGCTCGATCAGGCTGCGGGCGCTGTCTTCACGCACCAGCACATGCAGCTCCAGCTCGCGCCCGGCATGGGGTGCCGACGCCAGGGAAAACGCCGACTTCTCGCCGTTCTCGCGCTCGATCATCAGGTACTGGCCCGCGTGGTAACGCAGCGCTTTGCCAGCCGGGGCCCGCAGGCGCACGCGCCACACATCGCCCCCCAGCTCCACGCATTCGCTCAACTGGCAGGCAAGCTGGCGCACCGGCAACTCGCCCGGCGCCAGCACGCCATCCCACAGCACGATGCAATCTTCCAGCGGTTCGGCGATGCAGGTGTAGAACTCGCCATGATCGCGTACCTCACCGGCTTGCTGCACCCGGCCCTCGACCAGCAGCGCCGCACACACGTGACACACTCCATTACGACACGCCTGGGGGCATTCATAGCCCAGGCGCCGCGCACCTTCAAGAATCCGCTCGCCCGGCTGCAAGTCGAGGACCGCACCGGAAGGTTGCAGGGTTACACGCATCAATCTATTCCCAATTCTTTCCACATCGCATCGACACGCGCCGTCACCGCTTCATCCTTGACGATCACCCGGCCCCACTCGCGGGAGGTTTCACCCGGCCATTTATGGGTGGCATCCAGGCCCATCTTCGAGCCCAGGCCCGACACCGGCGAGGCAAAGTCGAGGTAGTCGATGGGCGTGTTATCGATCATCACCGTGTCGCGCTTGGGGTCCATGCGCGTGGTGATAGCCCAGATCACGTCGTTCCAGTCCCGGGCGTTGATGTCGTCGTCGGTGACAATAACGAACTTGGTGTACATGAACTGTCGCAAAAACGACCACACACCGAGCATCACGCGCTTGGCATGGCCCGGGTACGACTTCTTCATGGTCACGATGGCCATGCGGTACGAGCAGCCTTCCGGCGGCAGGTAGAAGTCGGTGATTTCCGGGAACTGCTTCTGCAGGATCGGCACGAATACTTCGTTCAGCGCCACGCCGAGGATCGCCGGCTCATCAGGCGGGCGGCCGGTGTAGGTGCTGTGGTAGATCGGCTTGATCCGGTGGGTGATGCGCTCGACGGTGAACACCGGGAAGCTGTCGACTTCATTGTAGTAGCCGGTGTGGTCGCCATACGGGCCTTCATCGGCCATCTCACCCGGATGAATCACGCCTTCGAGGATGATTTCGGCGGTGGCCGGCACTTGCAGGTCGTTGCCACGGCACTTCACCAGCTCGGTACGGTTGCCGCGCAGCAGGCCGGCAAAGGCGTATTCGGACAAGCTGTCGGGCACCGGCGTCACGGCGCCGAGGATCGTCGCCGGGTCGGCGCCCAGGGCCACGGAGACCGGGAACGGCTGGCCCGGGTGCTTCTCGCACCACTCGCGGTAATCCAGGGCGCCGCCACGGTGGCTCAGCCAGCGCATGATCACCTTGTTGCGGCCAATCACTTGCTGACGGTAGATGCCGAGGTTCTGGCGGTCCTTGTTCGGGCCCTTGGTGACGGTCAGGCCCCAGGTGATCAGCGGGCCGACGTCGCCGGGCCAGCAGGTCTGCACCGGGAGCATCGCCAGGTCGACATCATCGCCTTCGATGACCACTTCCTGGCAGACCGCGTCCTTGACCACCTTGGGCGCCATGGCAATGATCTTGCGGAAGATCGGCAGCTTCGACCACGCATCCTTGAGGCCCTTGGGCGGCTCGGGCTCCTTGAGGAAGGCCAGTAGCTTGCCGATCTCGCGCAGTTCGCTGACCGACTCGGCGCCCATGCCGAACGCTACCCGGTCGGGTGTGCCGAACAGGTTGCCGAGCACCGGGATATCAAAGCCTGTGGGGTTCTCGAACAGCAGCGCCGGGCCCTTGTTGCGCAAGGTGCGGTCGCAAATCTCAGTCATTTCCAGGACCGGGGACACCGGCACCTGAATACGTTTCAACTCTCCGCGCTGCTCAAGTTGCTGCACGAAATCCCGAAGATCCTTGAATTTCATTAACCATGCCACCCGTAAAATAGGCGTACATCCTACCTGCTCTGAGGGCCGCTGGCAGCCTTATCGAGGCGCAATTACCCGCCAGGTGTCGTTAAAAATCCCGGGCAAAAAAATGGCGCCCCTAGGGGCGCCATTCTTTCGGACCTGAAACGTCGTATTACTTACGTTTCATCGACAGGAAGAACTCGTCGTTGGTCTTGGTGGTTTTCAGCTTGTCGATCAGGAACTCGATGGCAGCGACTTCGTCCATCGGATGCAGCAGCTTGCGCAGGATCCACATGCGCTGCAGCTCGTCGTCGGCCGTCAGCAACTCTTCGCGGCGAGTACCGGAGCGGTTGATGTTGATGGCCGGGAACACACGCTTTTCAGCGATGCGACGGTCCAAAGGCAGCTCCATGTTGCCGGTACCCTTGAACTCTTCGTAGATCACTTCGTCCATCTTCGAGCCGGTTTCAACCAGCGCGGTGGCGATAATGGTCAGCGAGCCGCCTTCTTCGATGTTACGCGCAGCGCCGAAGAAGCGTTTCGGCTTCTCCAGGGCGTGGGCATCGACACCACCGGTCAACACCTTGCCGGAGCTCGGGATCACGGTGTTGTAGGCACGGGCCAGACGGGTGATGGAGTCGAGCAGGATCACCACGTCCTTCTTGTGCTCGACCAGGCGCTTGGCCTTCTCGATCACCATTTCGGCAACCTGCACGTGGCGGGTTGGCGGCTCATCGAACGTCGAGGCAACCACTTCGCCGCGCACGGTGCGCTGCATTTCGGTCACTTCTTCCGGGCGTTCATCGATCAGCAACACGATCAGGTGAACTTCAGGGTTGTTACGCGCGATGTTCGCTGCAATGTTCTGCAGCATGATGGTCTTACCGGCTTTCGGCGGTGCGACGATCAGGCCACGCTGGCCCTTGCCGATCGGGGCGCACAGGTCGATCACACGACCGGTCAGGTCTTCGGTGGAACCGTTGCCGGCTTCCATCTTCATGCGCACGGTCGGGAACAGCGGCGTCAGGTTCTCGAAGAGAATCTTGTTCTTCGCGTTCTCCGGGCGATCGAAGTTGATCGTGTCGACCTTGAGCAGGGCGAAGTAACGCTCGCCTTCCTTCGGAGGGCGGATCTTGCCAACGATGGTGTCACCGGTGCGCAAGTTGAAGCGACGGATCTGGCTCGGCGAGACGTAGATATCGTCTGGGCCGGCGAGATAGGAGGCGTCTGCAGAGCGGAGGAAGCCGAAGCCGTCCTGGAGAATCTCCAGCACGCCATCACCGGAGATTTCCTCGCCGCTTTTCGCGTGCTTTTTCAGCAGGGAGAAAATCACGTCCTGCTTGCGCGAACGGGCCATATTTTCTATGCCCATTTCTTCGGCCAGTTGGAGCAGGTCGGTAATCGGCTTTTGCTTGAGTTCAGTCAGATTCATATAGGAATGACGTAATCATTTATAGAGGGGGGGAATTAAGCTTTTGGCTTAATGAGGCCGCGCCGCAGAGAAGGCGACAGGATCGCGTACTAATCGAAAGGAGTGCGTCGGCGACGGCTTGCAGGGGGCAGTGGAGAAACCAGTGCGGGGCCGAATGTACCACCTGGATTTCAGAGCGTCTAGCCCTGCTTCACGAAAAAGCCCCGCAAATTGCGGGGCTTTTTTACGACGCTTAGATATTGGCGTCGAGGAATGCCGCCAGTTGCGACTTCGACAGTGCGCCGACCTTGGTGGCTTCGACGTTGCCGTTCTTGAACAGCATCAGGGTCGGGATACCACGCACGCCGTGCTTGGCCGGGGTTTCCTGGTTCTCGTCGATATTCAGCTTGGCAATGGTCAGCTTGCCTTCGTAGGTGGTAGCGATGTCGTCCAGGACCGGAGCGATCATTTTGCAAGGACCGCACCACTCAGCCCAGTAGTCAACCAGCACCGGGCCTTCAGCCTTAAGTACTTCGGCCTCAAAGGTCGCGTCGGTGACGTGCTTGATAAGATCGTTGCTCATGGATGTCTCCGGGTTGTAAGCAAAAAAAACGTTGCCCATCATAGCCGCCCTTCCTTCATTCAGGAAGCCGCCGCTGATTGACTCTTGCTATGGGATGCGCTCATTTTGGGTATGGCCCATTGCCGAAGCCGACGGTAAAGACCTCGACGCCACCACGCTGACCTGCGGCAGAAAGCCGGCATGGCGCTCCAGCAGTGCCTGACGCAACCGCGCACCGCTGAGCCGGCCAACGTCATTGGCTCGGTGGGGCAACCGGGCTGACGCCAACCCCACGCGGCAACCACTCGACCTGTATCTGCCCTTCGAGCGTTGTTTCACGGCGGACAGAAAAGGCATCGGACGATAGAGAGGGGTCGATCTCCAGTTGCACCGATAACCGACGGCCGGTTACCGGTACACCAGCCGCCCGGGCGATCAGAACCTGCCCGGGCACAAGGCGCTCGCTGGCCTCTGCCGGCGCCGAATCCTTGGCGACCAGGTCCACGGACCGGCCGTCAAGGTGGGCATCCCGGACACTCAGGGCAACGGCACCGGCGCCGCCAAACCGAAAGCCCTGCGCACCTCCTGGCGCCCCACTGAACCGTAGCGCCATGGGGACCGGGTCGATACACACTACGTTCAACAGCACCGTACGCTTGCCCAGGGACTGCGGGTTGGCGTGCCCGTCAAACACCTGCCCTTGGCGCAATACACCGTAATCAACCCGCGGCTGGCTTAACGCCAACTGACAGCTGGCGGCGCTGACCTCACTGATCAACAACACCATCACGAACAACAGGCATGGATAGACCCTGCCTGGCGATTTACAGCGCACGACAGGTTGCCGAGGCGGTTTCATACAGTTTTTCATTGGAAGGATCTGGCTCAAGGTTCAGTTGCAACAGGCAGGGTTTCGTGGAGCCCGGCATTTCCACCCTCAGGGTTTGCTGAGGCTGGCTGTCATTCAGGAAGATCAGGCCTTCACCCACCACGCTGGTCAGGAAGGCCTTGTCCTCGCCAAATACCGGGGCGCCCTGGGGTAATGCCCGCCCACTGGCGTCGCGAGCGGTCAACAGCACGCGGCGAGCGCTGATCACCTTGAACTCCACGGTATTGAACGAGCCGCGTGCGGCAGCGAGCGTCTGCGTGCCGTTCTTGAGGTCGACACGCTTGGGCAGGGACTGGGTCTGCACTTCGAGGTGACTGTTGCTGTAGGCCGGCAAGCCAGGAATGACCGCGAAGCCACGGTAATCGGTCCAGACCGGGCCCTGGGGGGTCTCGACTTTGGCGCCTGAGACATTGCCCACCGACAGTAAGCCGAAAGTGTCCTGCACCGCGTAGGGCGAAAAGGTCAGCCCCTGTTCATGGGCCACAATAGCGCCCTGCAATTGCCCGGTGTAGCTGGTGCCCGATGCATCCCGGTTGATTCCCGCACCCACACGGGTGTAGCGCGGCATGACATCGACCCGGCCGTGTACCGCTTGCTGACGATCCGTCAGGTCGCGTTCGGTTCCGACTTCGTAGTCCACATACTCGTTGACTCGTTCCGACAGGGTTGTACCGATATCGGAGCGGCCATTGCGGCGGCTGGCGAAGGAGGTAAGGCGCCGGCTCTCGCCGAAGGGCACGCTGACTTGCAGACGCACCGACACGCCTTCGGAGGGGAGTTCCTCATTGGCGGTGTAACGACGCTTTCGCCGCCTTGACGGGCCGGTCTGCGAATCGGCGATCAGGGCCACATCGACATCCCTGAAGCGCTGGTTCCACGACGCGAACACATGCTCGGCACCCTGCCCGTCAAACTGCTCACTGCGCGAATAGCTAAGGGAGAACCCGCCGAACGTCGGCCCGCCCCAACTCAACCCGACGGTGTACTGGCGATGGAAGCGCGCATCCAGGTCATCCCTGGCCGATGCGCCGGCCTCCAGGACATCGCGATAGCCTCGACTCTGGGTGGTGGCACTCAGGTTAACTTCAACCCCGGCGCCCACTGGGCTGCTCAGCGACAAGGCATTGCGCGTGCCCCCCACGCCACGCACCTGATCCCGGGACACGTTGTGCCGTGCCGCCACCGAAACCCGCTGGAAAAAGACACGACTCAATGTCCCCCCTGCCGCGTGGTATTCATCCGTCCCCAGCAAGCCGAACCCCAGGGCCGTGCCCGCCCCCAGGCCCCAGGTGCCGCTGCCCATCGCCACCACCGGCGGCTCTCGGTCGCTGAGAAGCGTTTCGCGCACCTTGCCCAGGGCAAAGTCAAAGCCTGGCGCAACAGGCACCTGGGCACCGAAGGACGCAGCGGGCACCACAAAACTGCGCTTGCCACCCCGCATGTCGATAACGCTCACGTCTAGGTCACTGGTGCCATTGAGCAGCGGCAGGCCGGTGAGGCTGAACGGCCCTTCAGGCACCAGGGTCGAATAAATCAGCACCCCGGACTGGCGCACCTCGACCCTCGCCTGGCTATGGGCCAAGCCCTCGACCACAACGTCATTAGCGCTCCCCAGGCGTGAAACACCGTCGGGAAAGAGTTGGAAACCCGACAGTTGGAGCCCGCCAAACACCGGGCTCCGGCTGGAGATCTGGCCGACCTGGAAGGTCGATTGCAGGGGCGCGAAATCCCGCTGGGCATAGGCATACACATGCTCGCTGCTGCCCCGGCCATTATCAGAGATATAGAACTGCCGACTGCGCACCACCCAGTTGCCAAGGTTGAACCCCGCCTCGGTATAGGCCGAGACAAACCGGCTGGAATCATTGCGCCCCTGGTTATCGAACCCCAGCACATCGTAATTGAGCAGGGCGGCCGTACCGCCCTGGCTGAAATTGCCCGCCTCCCATTGCGGCTCGCGAAACGACTGCGTGGGCACCACCAGGGACACTTCGTCATTGCTGGGACGCAACCTCACCAGCGTCGCCGGGAACTCGCCAAGGAAGTCATGGCACGCCTGGTCGGCCGTAACACCCGCCTGCAGGACCGTCGACGGCACCCGCAAGCCGGCCTTGTCCAGCAACCCGCGGGTAAAGCACAACTGGCCCTGATAGTCGAAACGGGCATCGACCAGCCCCAATGCGACGCCATTGACCCGCAGCCCGACCACCTGGACACCCTCGCGAAAGCGCGCAGCACTGCGGAAATAATCCGAGACCTTTGGGTCAATGCCGTGGGTGGTCAGGGCCGCCAGGTCAAAGCCGTCCCCCAATTCGAGGGCCAACGCCTCGCCATGAAACCCTGAAAGGGTTGCCAGGCCCATAAACAGCCCCGAACAACAGGCTGCACCGGCCCCCTTGCTCACCGCCCGGTCAAATCCCATGATCGGTCACATCAGCTTTGTAGCTGTCAACACTGAAGCCATACACCGTGGCAGGCTGCAAAACCACCGAGGTAACACCGGCCAGGGAACCCTGGGTGTCGACCGCCAGCACTTCACCCGGCAGGACATAGCTGCGCGGCAGGGTCGCCAGCCGTTTTTCCGGCAGCAACTGCAACTCCAGCGCCAGCCGTACCACATACGCACTGTCGTTGTGGACCGTCAGGCGACTGCCTTGGCGCTTCCACTTCAGCAACTCCCACGGTGCCAGGTGCTTGGCCAACCCCTTGGGGTGCAGGATCAGCGGCAGGTTCTGTCGCAGCGTGATCCCAATGGTCGCCCCTCCGGGGGTGCGGGCCTGAGGAATGCCTTCAAAGGACACACGCTTCAGGCGCTGGGTCTTGAGTGGCGCCCCGACGGTGCTGATAAAGCGGACCAGCTGGGTTTCGCCGGCCTCGACCCGGGTAATTGGTGGCGTGACTATCAGCAAGGGCTCCTGGTCTTCCGGTATGTTTTCGATGACCGAATAAAGCAGTGCGGGCCCCGGGTCTGTGTTCTTGATATTGATCGTTGCTTCACCGTCTTCTTCATTAAGCACGACGACGGTTGTTTCGGGCTGCATACCATCGGCTATCACGATGCCATTTGCGCCAAACAATAAACCTGCACACCACAACAGCGTCACACTTGCTTTCAAAAAACGATTCACCGTGTTTTCTCCGCAACGACCCAAATATTCAGCAAATAAATAATCACCCACGCGAAAGCAGCCGATAAGTTCCGCAAGTACCATGACAACTTCCGTCCCACTATCGGCTGTTTTCTTCGCTTATATGTAGCTAAGTACTAAGGTCGCACGCCCATCCAGGGTGACATCACGCGACAGGTCCAAGTCCTGTGCCTTGTTGATGACCGCTTTTACAGCAATGACACCTGTTAGCTGAGCGATCGCGGCCGGCGTAATCGTTGCACCATTACGCCATGAGTACTGGCTAGGTGCTTGCGCGACTTTGCCATCGCTGCTCTGCCAGGCGCCTTGGCTGATCCGCACGATCGGATTCAACGTAGCGCCTGAAGACCTCAGGTCGCGTAGCGTGACCGAGTACCCGCCCGTACGCCGGGACGCTGTAGCGCCCAGGCCAAAGTTCTGGGCTTCGGTGTAACCACTACCGAGGATGCCAGGCACCTTGCTGGCCGACTGCAAGTCGGTCAGGGCCAGGCCGAACTTGGTCGGCGTGGTGCCACAGTTGACAGACAGCGATGTGGTTTTCTCTTCACGGGGGTTGAAGGCGGTCTGGGACAACTCACCGGAGCGGATGGTCCCGTAGTCGATGATCCCACCCCCCCCCAGGCTGAGATTGCAGGCTGCGGGAACGATCGTGCCACGCACCACCAACTGCGCAACGTTTGTTGCTTGAGCGCCAATACTTGCACCCAAGCAGATAATGCCCATCGTCAAACCTAATACTTTTTTCATGATCAACCTGTCGTTTGTAAGTGTCAGGTATTTTTTATTCAAACCGGGCAGTTCCACCGCCCACAATGAGTTCCTCCATGAAACAAAAAGCCATAAATAAATAACACCACGGCATCATTGCCGAACGACAGTTTCCCTCTTCAACTCACCCAAGAAATATAAGACTAAACCTTGATCCTTGTGAGACTCGTTAAAAACAATTGTCAACCTCACAAACTTCAGAAGTAGTCCAAAACAAGTTATGAACCTTCACAAGTAGATTCACCATGTAGGAAACAGCATAAAAACTCTAAAAAAACCAACTACCTCTTACTTACCTACAGCCCCTGGAATGATGTCATCCGCCATCCAGGAATTTGCCTTACATTTTTTACAAATTTTGATCGAGAGCATGTGTAGGGCAAATCACCGAGCACTGCGCGTTGGCGTCAGCGTTTGATCGTGGCACGATGGCGAGGTTATCGACCGAGATCCCCTACCCATGCCGCAATCCAAAGCCAAGAATCTGTCCCTGATCGCCGCCATCGACCTGGGCTCCAACAGCTTTCACATGGTCGTGGCCAAGGCCCAGAACGGTGAGATCCGCATCCTTGAGCGGCTCGGCGAAAAGGTACAACTGGCAGCCGGGATCGACGACGAGCGCAAGCTCAACGAAGAATCCATGCAGCGCGGGCTCGATTGCCTCAAGCGCTTTGCCCAGTTGATCAACGGCATGCCCCAGGGCGCCGTGCGCATCGTCGGCACCAACGCATTGCGCGAAGCGCGTAACCGGGGCGAATTCATCCGCCGTGCCGAGGAGATCCTCGGGCACCCGGTGGAAGTCATCTCCGGCCGTGAAGAAGCGCGCCTGATCTACCTCGGCGTTTCCCACACCCTGGCCGATACCCCCGGCAAACGCCTGGTGGCCGACATTGGCGGCGGCAGCACCGAGTTCATCATCGGCCAGCGCTTCGAGCCGCTGCTGCGCGAAAGCCTGCAAATGGGTTGCGTCAGCTACACCCAGCGCTATTTCAAGGACGGCAAGATCACCCCGGCCCGCTACGCCCAGGCCTACACGGCGGCGCGGCTGGAGATCATGAGCATCGAGCACGCCCTGCACCGCCTGACCTGGGATGAAGCCATCGGCTCATCCGGCACCATCCGCGCCATCGGCCTGGCCCTGAAGGCCGGCGGCCATGGCACCGGCGAGGTGAATGCCGAAGGCCTGGCCTGGCTCAAGCGCAAGCTGTTCAAGCTCGGCGATGCGGAGAAGATCGACTTCGAGGGCATCAAGCCCGACCGCCGGGCCATCTTCCCGGCCGGCCTGGCGATCCTTGAAGCCATCTTCGACGCCCTCGAACTGCAACGCATGGACCACTGCGATGGCGCCCTGCGTGAAGGCGTGCTCTACGACCTGCTGGGCCGCCATCACCATGAAGACGTGCGTGAGCGCACCCTGGGCTCGCTGATGGAGCGTTACCACGTTGACCTGGAACAGGCGGCACGGGTCGAGCGCAAGGCGCTGCATGCCTTCGACCAGGTGGCTGCGGACTGGGAGCTGGAAGACGGGGTCTGGCGTGAACTGCTGGGCTGGGCGGCCAAGGTCCATGAAGTGGGGCTGGATATCGCCCACTACCATTACCACAAGCACGGTGCGTACCTGATCGAGCACTCCGACCTGGCGGGGTTTTCCCGGGAGGACCAGCAGATGCTGGCGCTGCTGGTACGCGGTCATCGCCGCAATATTCCCAAGGACAAGTTCGCCGAGTTCGGCGCCGAGGGCATCAAGCTGATTCGCCTGTGCGCCCTGCTGCGCTTTGCGATCCTGTTCCATCACATTCGCGGCACCCAACAGATGCCGCAAGTCACCCTGCTCGCCAATGGCGACAGCCTGGATGTGGTGTTCCCCGAAAATTGGCTGGATGAAAACCAGCTGACCCAGGCGGATTTCGCCCAGGAGGCCGAGTGGCTGACGCGGGTGGGTTTCAGCCTGAACGTGCACTGACCCCCTAGGCGTTCTCGGACGACACCGGCGTGCCAGGCAAGAACGCCGGCTCGCGGATGGCCTGCGAGGCCTGTTCATAGCCATGGGCGACCGAGAGCAGCGTGGCTTCACTGTTGCCCGCACCCGAAAAATGCAGCGCCGTCGGCATGCCCTCGTCATCCATGCCCGAGGGCACCGAGATGCCGGGGTAACCGGCAGCGGCAGCAAAGTAGTAACTGTCAGAGCGGAAGTTCGACACGATGGCATCGAGCCTGTGCTCGCTCAGCGGCTTATCGAGGGTGCCCTTGAACACCGGCAGGACGCTCGCCCATAGTTGCTCGCGCTGTTCATCCGTCACCTGCAGGCGGTTGATCTGCTCCAGCAATGCCTGGTCCGGCTCCCCGGCCTGCCTGTCACGCTCATTGAAGGCAATCAGTTCAGCCAACGACTTCACGGGCAACCCTTCCCGGCCAGCCAGGTAGCTGTCCAGGTGGTGCTTGATCCCGGCAAGTAGCGCATCGCTGTATTGATCGTAAGCTTCACGGGAGACCTCCGCATCCAGCCTGCCTATCGGCACCATGACGGCGCCCCTGGACGCCAGCAATGCGATCGCGTCCGCGAAGTGCCGGCGGTCCGCGCGCAAGGCCGGATCCCCGGCCTCCTCAGGCGACAACACAGGCAGCGGCGTGTAGCCAATGCGCTTGCCCTGTAAGGCATCCGGCGTGAGCCCGGCGGTGTAGCCGGTTGTTTCGGTCATGGCATTGAGCGCTTCGCCAGCATCGCGCACGCTGCGCGTAAAGGTGCCCACCGAATCCAACCTTGAACTGGTCATCACCCCCTCGGTACTCACCAGCCCGGCCGTGGTTTTCAGCCCGACCACGCCGTTGTAGGCCGCCGGGGCAATGATCGAGCCATTGGTCTCGATGCCCAGTGCCAGCGGCACCAGGCCCTGGGCGACCGCCACCGCCGACCCCGAACTGGACCCTGCTACCTGCCCTCCCAGTCGATGGGGATTGAGGGTTTGCCCACCACGAGAGCTCCAGCCATCGACCGGTACGCTGGAGCGGAAGTTGGACAGTTCGCTCATATTGGTCTTGCCCACGATCACGGCGCCGGCCTTGAGCAGGTTGTCCACGACCCTGGCGTTTTTGCTCGACGGTGAACCGACCAACGCCCGGGACCCGGCACTGGTGTGCATTTTCCCGCGGGTTTCAAAGACATCTTTCAGGGCAACCGGCACGCCATGCAAAAACCCGCGCACAATACCGCCGGCACGCTCCTGGTCGCGCATGCGCGCCTGCTCACGCGCATCGGGGTTGACCTGCACAAAGGCATTGCCGCCCTGCAAACCCTGATCGATAGTGGCAATACGCCTCAATGCATCGCGCACCAGTGACTCGCAAGTGACTGCCGCCCGAGCCATGTCGGACGACATGGCCTGCGCACTGCGGTAGCCCTTTGGCGGCGAAGCCAGCGCTTCGTATAGCCCCACAGTGCCCAACCCGATACCAACGGATCCCATCATCGAAAATTCCTTAACTGCCCTGTACCGGCTATCGCCTGATAGCCCGAGGTCAGTCTAGGAACCGGAGCCTGGCTCCCCAACCTGGAAAATCTGACAATCCTGTCCGATTTCCCGGTGGCCGATGTAGGCCTAGTCGATATCAGCGAACCGTCAGCACCGGGCTGCCCAGGCGCTCCAGCAAGGTCGCCTGCGCACTGCGCGGGTTCTGGTTGCCGGTCGGGGTGTTGCGCAGGTAGCGCCCGTCCGATTGCAGGCTCCAGCTGTGGGTGTTATCGGTCAGATAGCTCTCCAGCTCCTTCTTGACCCGCATGATCAGCTTCTTGCCTTCCACCGGGAAACAGGTCTCTACGCGCTTGTCGAGGTTGCGCTCCATCCAGTCGGCACTGGACAGGAACATCTGCTCTTCGCCGCCGTTGAGGAAGTAGAACACCCGCGTGTGCTCCAGGAAGCGGCCGATGATCGAACGCACATGGATATTGTGGGACACACCCGCGATGCCCGGACGCAGGCAGCACATGCCCCGCACCACCAGGTCGATACGCACGCCGGACTGGCTGGCCTTGTACAGCGCGCGGATGATCTTCGGATCGGTCAGGGAGTTGAACTTGGCGATGATGTGCGCCGGCTTGCCATCGAGGGCGAACTGGGTCTCGCGGGCAATCATGTCGAGCATGCCCTTCTTCAGGGTAAACGGCGCATGCAGCAGTTTTTTCATGCGCAGCGTCTTGCCCATGCCGATCAACTGGCTGAACAGTTTGCCGACGTCTTCGCACAAGGCGTCGTCGGAGGTCAGCAGGCTGTAGTCGGTGTAGAGCTTGGCGTTGCCGGCGTGGTAGTTACCGGTGCCCAGGTGCGCGTAACGCACGATCTCACCGGCTTCGCGGCGCAGGATCAACATCATCTTGGCGTGGGTCTTGAAGCCCACCACGCCATAGATCACCACCGCGCCGGCCGCTTGCAGGCGGCTGGCCAGTTGCAGGTTGGACTCTTCGTCGAACCGCGCACGCAGCTCGATCACCGCCGTGACTTCCTTGCCGTTACGCGCAGCGTCTACCAGTGCATCGACGATTTCCGAATTGGCGCCGCTGCGGTACAGGGTCTGGCGCACGGCCAGGACGTGGGGGTCCTTGGCGGCCTGGCGCAGCAGGTCGACCACCGGGGTGAACGACTCGAAGGGGTGCAGCAGCAAGATGTCCTGCTTGCTGACCACGCTGAAGATGTTCTCGCTGTTTTGCAGCAGTTTCGGGATCTGCGGGGTGAACGGCGTGTATTGCAGCTCCGGGTGACTGTCCAGGCTGGTGATACTGAACAGGCGCGTCAGGTTCACCGGGCCGTTGACCTGGTACAGCTCGGTCTCGGCCAGGTTGAACTGCTTGAGCAGGTAGTCCGACAGGTGCTTGGGGCAGGTATCCGCCACTTCCAGGCGCACTGCGTCGCCGTAGCGCCGCGAGAACAGCTCGCCGCGCAGGGCGCGGGCCAGGTCTTCCACATCTTCGGTGTCTACCGCCAAGTCGGCGTTACGGGTCAGGCGGAACTGGTAGCAGCCCTTGACCTTCATGCCCTGGAACAGGTCATCGGCGTGGGCGTGGATCATCGACGAAAGGAATACATAGTTATCGCCAGCCCCCCCGACCTCTTCCGGTACCTTGATAATGCGTGGCAACAGGCGCGGCGCGGGGATGATCGCCAGGCCCGAGTCACGGCCAAAGGCATCGATACCTTCGAGCTCGACGATAAAGTTCAGGCTCTTGTTCACTAGCAGCGGGAACGGGTGCGTCGGGTCCAGGCCAATCGGGGTGATGATCGGCGCGATCTCGTCGCGGAAATAGCGACGGACCCAGGTCTTGAGCTTGACGGTCCAGTTGCGCCGACGGATGAAGCGCACCTGGTGCTTTTCCAGCTCCGGCAACAGGATGTCGTTGAGGATGGCGTATTGGCGGTCCACATGGCCGTGCACCAGCTCGCTGATGCGGGCCAGGGCCTGGTGCGGCTGCAGGCCATCGGCGCCGGCCTGTTCACGGGCGAAGGTGATCTGTTTCTTGAGGCCGGCGACACGGATCTCGAAGAACTCGTCCAGGTTGCTGGAGAAGATCAGCAGGAACTTCAAGCGCTCCAGCAGCGGGTAGGACTCATCCAGCGCCTGTTCCAGCACACGGATATTGAATTGCAGTTGCGACAGCTCGCGATGGATGTACAGGCTGCTGTCGTCCAGGTTCGGAATCACCAGAGGCGGTGCCGCCACCACCGGCTCCGCGATCACGACAGGCTGCTCAGGCACAAGCTCCGGCGGGGTTTCGGCGACCTGTTCAACCACCGGGTGCGCATCTTTTACAGCAACGTCTGTGAGTCCTTCGGTATTCATCGAGTGTTCCTGTGAGGGCTATTGTTGCTCTCTAAGCAATTGGGCGGCACGGGCGGCAAAGTAAGTCAGGATGCCATCGGCACCCGCACGTTTAAAGGCGGTAAGAGATTCCAGGACGACACCTTCACTCAACCAGCCATTTTGAATCGCGGCCATGTGCATCGCATATTCACCACTGACCTGATAGACAAAGGTCGGCACCTTGAATTCCTCCTTGACCCGATAAAGGATGTCCAGGTACGGCATGCCAGGCTTGACCATCACCATATCGGCGCCTTCGGCCAGGTCCGCCGCCACTTCGTGCAAGGCTTCGTGGCTGTTGGCCGGGTCCATCTGGTACGAGGCCTTGTTGGCCTTGCCCAGGTTCAACGCCGAGCCGACCGCATCGCGGAACGGGCCGTAGTAGGCACTGGCATACTTGGCCGAATAGGCCATGATCCGCACATTGACATGCCCGGCCAGCTCCAGCGCCTCGCGGATCGCCTGGATCCGACCATCCATCATGTCCGACGGAGCCACCACCTGGGCGCCCGCGGCGGCATGGGACAGCGCCTGCTTGACCAGTGCGTCAACAGTGATGTCGTTCTGCACATAGCCTTCTTCATCCAGGATGCCATCCTGCCCGTGGGTGGTGAACGGGTCCAGCGCCACGTCGGTGATCACCCCCAACTCCGGGAACCGCTCGCGCAGAGCGCGGGTCGCACGCTGGGCAATGCCTTCGGGGTTCCAGGCCTCGGCGGCGTCCAGGGACTTGAGCCCGGCCGGCGTGACCGGGAACAGCGCCAGCGCCGGGATCCCCAGCTCGACCCACTGTGCGGCCTCTTCCAGCAGCAGATCGATGGTCAAACGCTCGACACCCGGCATCGACGCCACCGCTTCCCGGCGATTTTCACCGTCCAGCACAAACACCGGCAGGATCAGATCATCCACCGTCAGGACGTTTTCACGCACCAGGCGGCGAGAAAAATCATCACGGCGGTTGCGGCGCAGGCGGGTAGCGGGAAACAGGCGTTGGGCGGGGGTAAAGCTCACGGCAGACTCCTGAGCCCGGCTTGACGGGCGAGCGTGACAGTTATAAGCGGCCATTATGACGAAGGAATGACAGTTGTGCTTACTCATCCATCCGGCATGCGGCCTGTCGTCTCCTTCATGGTTTCCGTAGGAAATGTTCACTTCGTGACACATCTCGATACTTTCATGAATGTTCGCGAAGGCGTAGGCTGCGCGTTCATTTCGCCAGCACCCAGACAATGCTCCAACAATTTCTGAATGACTTTGGCTACTTTGCCCTCTTCCTGGGGACGTTCTTTGAAGGTGAGACCATTCTGGTACTCGCAGGCTTCCTGGCGTTCCGCGGATACATGGATATCAACGTGGTGGTGGTGGTCGCGTTCTTCGGCAGCTACGCCGGCGACCAGCTCTGGTACTTCATGGGCCGCAAGCATGGGCGCAAATTGTTGGCGCGCAAGCCACGCTGGCAACTGCTGGGCGATCGGGCGCTGGAGCATATCCGCCGGCACCCGGATATCTGGGTGTTGAGCTTCCGTTTTGTCTATGGCCTGCGCACGGTCATGCCCGTGGCCATTGGCTTGTCCGGCTACCCGCCAGGGCGCTACCTGTTGCTCAACGGCATCGGCGCGGCGATCTGGGCGGCAGCGCTGGGCGCGGCGGCCTATCACTTTGGCGCCGTGCTCGAAGGCATGCTGGGCAGCGTCAAGAAGTACGAGCTGTGGGTCCTGGGCGCCTTGCTGGTGCTCGGCCTGGGCCTGTGGCTGCGCCGGCGCATCCGCAACGCCCGCCTGGCCCGGGAAAACTGCGCCGCCGAGCAAGCCCAACTGGCGCAGGCGCAACTGGCCGAGCCGAAAAAGCCCGAGCCTACGACACCCACCGAGTAAGCCGGCCCCGGCAACAGTAGAGGCCGATGACACTGAGCAGGCTGTAGCTGGCCAGCCCCAGCCAGCCCAGCGCGCTGGCCGGCCACAACCCGACCAGCGGCGCCAGCCACACCAGCGGCACGTTCAGCAGCAGCCGCAGCAACTCGGCCTTCACGGCCCATGGGCGGTTCTCCAGTGCCACGCCCAAGGTAAACAGCCCCAACGCCATCACACTCCAGCCCAGCACCAACGCGGCGGTCGGCATACCTTCGCCAAAGTTCATCAGGTAGCTGCCAAAGCCCACATACGCGGCAAATTGCAGGGCGATGTAGACCTGCTGGCGTGTATCGAGGGGCACCTCGAATTTGCGGAACTGGCTCAGGTCCGGCTTGGCCAGCGGGTACTTGGCCTTGACGTCCGCCGGGCGCCAGCCGGTGCGCATGAACCAGATACGCAACTTGTCCCACCCACTTTCGGTACGCCGGGCATCACTCCACAACTGCGCATAGAACTGCAGGTTGGCCCACAGCGGGTTCCAGCTGGCCAAAGGCGTGGTCACGCCAAAGATCACCGGCTCGTTTTCGTCTTCTTCCTGGAACGAACCAAACAGGCGGTCCCAAATAATGAACACCCCACCGTAGTTGCGATCCATGTAGAGAGCGTTCTGTGCATGGTGGGCCCGATGATTGGACGGCGTGACAAAAAACCACTCGAACCAGCCAAGCTTGGGCACATGACGGGTATGCACCCAGAATTGATACAGCAGGTTGAGTGACGCCACACTGATAAAGACCACCAGCGGTACACCGGCCACAGCCAGTGGCAGATAGAAGATCCAGCTCAACAGGAAACCCGTGCTGGTCTGGCGCAAGGCCGTGGTGAGGTTATAGTCCTCGCTCTGGTGATGCACCGAGTGCGCCGCCCACAGGATGTTGCGCTCATGCCCGCAGCGGTGCAGCCAGTAGTAGCAGAAGTCATAGAAGACAAAGGCAAACACCCAGGTCCAGACGCTCTGGGTCGGCAGCTCGAACAGTGCCAGGTGTTGGAGGGCAAAGGCGTAGGTCAGCAGGCCCACGCCCTTGGTCAACAGCCCGGTGGTGGTGGACAACACACCGGTGCTCAGGCTGTTGATGGCATCGGCCACCCGGTAGTTGCGCTCGCCGCGCCAACGGTCAGCCAGCAGTTCGAGCACAATCAGGGCAATGAAAAACGGTACCGCGTAAGGGACGAAGTCCATGGGCAAGTCCGATCAATTATTGTTACATCAAGATTAGGTCGAGTGGTCGGATATCCCATTGGCAATGAGTGACAAATCAGTAGACATTTAACGCCATAAATCAGGAGAAATGCCCATGAGCAAAAAGATTGCAGTGATCCTTTCCGGCTGTGGCGTGTACGACGGCGCTGAAATCCATGAAAGCGTGATCACTTTATTGCGCCTGGACCAACGCGGCGCCGAGGTCCAGTGCTTTGCCCCGGATATTGCCCAGCTGCATGTGATCAACCACCTCACGGGTGCAGAAATGCCCGAGTCGCGCAATGTCCTGGTGGAGTCGGCACGCATCGCCCGGGGCGAAGTGAAGGACATTCGCCAGGCCCGCGAGGAAGATTTCGACGCACTGATCGTGCCCGGTGGTTTTGGCGCGGCGAAGAACCTGTCGAACTTTGCCCTTGAGGGCGCCGGCTGCAGCCTCAACCCGGATGTACTGGCGCTGGCCGAAGCCTTTGCCGAAGCGAGCAAGCCCGTGGGGCTGATCTGTATCTCGCCGGCACTGGCGGCGAAGATCTACGGCCCGGGCGTGGTCTGCACCATCGGCAACGACACCGACACGGCTGCCGCTCTGGACAAGATGGGCGCCACCCACCAGGCGTGCGCGGTCGACGAGATCGTCGAAGACAAGGCGCGCAAACTGGTGAGCACACCAGCCTATATGCTGGGCAAGAACATCAGCGAAGTGGCCTCCGGCATCAACAAGTTGGTGGACCGGGTGCTGGAACTGACCCACGAGCACGACTGAACGGGCGACACCGATCAAACATATGTGGCCTGTCTAGGGGTGGATTTGTGTGGGAGCTGGCTCCCACACAAGCCACACAGTTTGACCGCAAGTACCTTCAGGAAGCCGCCACCCGGCGCTTCTCGGCCAACCGGCTGCGGCTGTACAGCACCACAATCGCAATGATCGCCAGCGCCTGTGCACTCAACGAATACGCATCGGCATGAATGCCCAACCAGTCAAAATCAAAGAACGCCACCGGCCGGGTGCCGAAGATGCCGGCTTCCTGCAACGCCTTGACGCCATGCCCGGCAAACACTACCGACAGCGCGCACAGCAGCGCCGCGTTGATTCCGAAGAACAGCGCCAGCGGCAGCTTCGCCGAGCCACGCAGGATGATCCACGCCAGACCCACCAGCAGCACCAGCGCCGTGGCGCCACCGGCCAATACCGCGTTATGCCCGGCAGGGCCGGCCTGTAGCCACAGGGTTTCGTAGAACAGGATCACTTCAAACAGTTCGCGGTACACCGAGAAGAACGCCAGGACCGCAAACCCAAAACGCCCACCGCCGCCGACCAGGCTGCTCTTGATGTAGTCCTGCCAGGCGGCCGCGTGCCGGCGGTCGTGCATCCACACCCCCAGCCACAGCACCATCACGCTGGCAAACAGCGCCGTGCAGCCTTCCAGCAACTCGCGCTGGGCACCGCTGACGTCAATCACATAGGCCGCCAGGGCCCAGGTCGCCGCACCGGCCAGCAAGGCCAGGCCCCAACCGACGTTGACGCTGCGCACCGCCGACTGCTGGCCGGTGTTGCGCAGGAAGGCGAGGATCGCCGCCAGCACCAGGATCGCTTCCAGCCCTTCACGCAGCAGAATCAGCAAGCCCGAGATATAGCTCAACGACCAGCTCAGGCCGTCGCCGCCCAACAGGCCGGCCGCTTCAGTGAGCTTGCCCTTGGCCACGTCCAGGCGCTGCTGGACCTGTTCGATCGGCAATCCATCCTGCAACGACTGCCGATACGCCATCAGGGCCTTCTCGGTGTCCTTGCGCACGTTGGCATCGACGTTATCCAGGGAGCTCTCCACCAGCTCGAAACCTTCCAGGTACGCCGCTACCGACAGGTCGTAGGCCTGTTCGTGCTCGCCGCCGCGGAATGCCGCCAGGCTTTTATCCAGGGTGGCGGCGGTGTACGCCAGCAACTGCGCCGGGCCACGCTGGACCTGCGGCGGCTGCGCGCGCTGGGCGCGGAACACCCGGACCGCGTCCGGCCCTTCGGCGGCCAGCACTTCTTCCGGGGTCTGGCGGGCCAGGTCGGCCAGGTTGAAGGATTTTTCGCTATTGGCTGCCGCCGGGTCAGCAGTGAAGCCGGCGATATAGGTCGCCAGGTCCCAGCGCTGACGGTCATCCAACTGGTCGGCGAACGACGGCATATCGGTGCCTTCGACGCCCAGGCCCAGGGTGTTGTAGATGCCATACAGGCTCAGGCGGTCCAGGCGCTGCGCATCGCGCAGGTTGGCCGGTGGCGGGGTCATGCCGACACCCGCCGGGCCATCGCCCGCCCCGGCGTCACCGTGGCATACCGAGCAGTGCTGGGCATACAGCGGCGCGCCGCGGGTCGGGTCGGGGGTAATGGCCGGTGCCTGGCTCACTTCATAGGCCGCCGCCAGTTGCGCCCCCAGTTGCCGCGCCTGGCGCGCTACCACGCCGCCATCCTGGTGGGTGGTGACGGCGGCCAACAACGCAGCGACGCCTTTGACCAGGCTTGCGCGCTCAGGCTTGTCCGGCAGTTGCGCCACTAGGCCCTGCAACACACCGAGGAATTCCACCTGCTCACGGTACTCGGACTCATCGACCACCTTGCCCGCCTCCACCGTCGGCGGATAGTCAGCGCCAATGTAGTCCAGTAAATGCAGGGCCTGGGGCGCACCGTCTGCAGTGGCCGCCAGCAGGTTGAAGCTGCACAACACCAACGCCGGCAACAACAGCCAGGCGAGAAAACGGGAAGGGGCAGTCATGAATGACTCTCAAATGGAAACAAGAAGTAACATATTGTCGAATGTTAATGGGTTTGACTCAAGATGTTAGTGATTGACGGCTGAAATCAGTGGCCTGCGTAGTGGCACAAACCTTAAAGAATGCAGCTGAAAAGCCATTGTTTTGCCAGTAACGAGACCTATAATGCGCCGCCTTCGTTATCGCGAAACGGCATTTCGGCTCCTCTTTTTATGAGGAATATGTGGGAAAAGACTTTTCCTGCGCTTGGTTATTCGGCCCGACCAGCCCCTTCGGCCGATTACGCTCAGGGAAGCAGCACCTCAATGGCATCTCGCGTCTTTACCTCCCTTGCCCTCGCGGCGGTTACGCTGCTGTCGGGCTGCTCGATGTTCCGCAGCTACGACACTGAACTGCAAGCCACCAACCAGCAGTTGGCCAGCGGCAATGTGGATGCCGCGCTGACCCTGCTGGAAAAGAACAACAGCAGCGAAGACAAAGACCTTCTCTACTATTTTGAAAAAGGCGAGTTGCTGCGGGCCAAGGGCGACCTGGCCGGCAGCCAGGCGGCCTGGCACCGTGCGGACCTGGTGGTGTACACGTGGGAAGAGTCGGTCAAGTTCGATACCGAGCGCTACCTGGCGCAATTCGGCAGCTTCCTGGTCAATGACAAGGTGCGGCGCTACGAAGGCTATGACTACGAAAAAGTCATGCTCACCACCCAAATGGCGCTGAACCTGCTGGCGGTCAATGACTTCGACGGCGCACGCACCGAAATCAAGAAGACCCACGAACGCGAAGCCGTGATCGCCGAACTGCGGGACAAGGAATACCTCAAGCGCGAAAACGAAGCCGAGCGCCAGGGCGTCGCCACGCAGTTCAAAGACCTGCGCGGCTACCCGGTGGAAAGCCTCGACGCCCCGGACGTGGTGGGCCTGAAGAACAGCTACCAAAGTGCGTTCAGCCATTACCTGGCTGGCTTCGTCTACGAAGCCCTGGGCGAAAAGGACCTGGCCGCGCCGGGCTATCGTAAGGCCGCCGAATTGCGCCCCAACACACCGTTGCTGGAACAGGCCCTGCTCGATCTGGATGCCTCCCCCGTGGCGGCTGACGAAAGCGACGTGCTGATCGTGGTGCAGAGCGGCCTGGCGCCGGCCCGCGACTCGATCCGCCTGCCGCTGCCGATCCCGATCGACGGGCATTGGGTGATCACGCCGCTGTCGTTCCCGGTGATCAAGCCAGACACCTCGACGGCCACCTTTGCGCAGATCGGCGTCGATGGCCGCCAGCAAAACCTCACCGCCCTCAACAGCACCACCGCGATGTCGCGCCGCGCCCTGCGCGACGACATGCCGGGGATCATCCTGCGCACCACCGTGCGCGCCATCAGCCGCGGCGTGACACAAAAGAACCTCAACCAGACCAACCCGATGGCCGGCCTGGTGCTGGGCATCGCCTCCGCCGTCACCGAGGGCGCCGATACCCGCACCTGGCGCACCCTGCCGGACATGACCCAGGTCACGCGCCTGCGCCTCAAGCATGGCGAGCACCAGGTGAGCCTGCCCAATGCCCTGGGCGGCAGCCTGGTGACGGTCAAGGCCGAGCAACGCCATCAGGTGATCACTTTGCGGGTGGTCGGCAACCAGGTGTTCGCCAGCGGCGTGGCAGCCCGTGTGGTCGCGAGCAACCCGACCCAGGCCGTCGCCAGCCTCAAACAACCTTAAGGAGCACGCTATGCGTCATTTTATCCTCGGTGCCCTGGCGCTGATCGTCCTCGCCGGGTGCGCCACGCCGCCGCCGACACCGGGCAGCGCCGCGAGCAAATTCGTGGTGATGGGCACGTTCAAGGGCATCGCCGTCGGTGCCATTCGGGTGGCCCGCGAAAACGGCTTCCTGACCGCCAAGGTGCAACTGAGCAACATCACCAGCAGCAACCAGATGATGTATTACCGCTTCGCCTGGCTGGGCGCCGATGGCTTCCCGGTGGGCGACGAAGAACCCTGGAAAGTGCTGAACCTCTACGCCAACCAGGCCACCTTCCTGCCGGCCATCGCCAACCTGCCCCAGGCCGCCGACTTCCGTCTTGAAGTGAAAACGCCTTGAGCCAGCCCCCTATTCAGTTTTCGAGAGACATTCCCATGCTTGCACGCTTTTCGTTCCTCGCCGTGGTCGCCGTGTTGGCCAGCGGCTGCGCCAACACCTCGCCAGTCATCGGCGGCAAAAATATCAGCTACGGCGACACCAAGGCCGTGGAACTGGTGACCAACGAGTTCGGCTCCACCGACCTGCAGATGATCGCCGAAAGCATGACCCGCTCCCTGGCGCAGTCCGGCATCCTCCAGGGCCGCCCGGTGGTGCAGGTGTATGACGTGAAGAACAAGACCAGCGAGTACATCGACACCCGCGAGATCACCACCTCGATCAAGACCCAGTTGATGAAGACCGGCACCGCCCGCTTCGCCAGCGACAACACCGATATGCAAAGCCAGGTCGAGCAGCTCAAGCTGCAAAACCAGAGCGGCCTGTACAAGAAGTCCACCGTCAGCAAGACCGGCAACATGATTGCCGCCAAGTACCGCCTGGAAGGCTCCATCAGCTCCATCGTCAAGCGCAGCGCCGACTACAAGGACGTGTTCTACAAGTTCAGCCTGCAACTGATCGACGTCGAAAGCGGCCTGGCCGAATGGATGGACGAAAAAGAAATCCGCAAGACCACGGAGCGCTAGGCCATGCGCCCATGGATCGGCATCATCGCCCTGCTGTGCAGCGCTGGCGCCTGGGCGGCGCCGAAAATCGCGGTCACGGACCTGGCCTACGAGGCGCGCGTGGAGGAATACATCCACGCCGTCGCGGCCAGCAATAACTTCCAGGCCAGCCCGTACAACGCCAGCGGCGCGTCCAGCTACGCCGAATTCGAGAGCCGCAACAGCTACATCGAACAGAGCGAGCTGCGTAAATTCAGCGGCGATATCAAGGGCGAAATCCTCAAGTCGCGCCAGTTCCAGCTGGTCCAGGGCACGCCCTACACCCGCGAGGCCAAGGGCGACGTGTACGACGTGATCAAGCGGATCAAGGCCGGCCACTTCAAGGGCGCCGACTATGTGCTGTTTGGCACCTTGTCGGATATCGACTTCACCCAGGACATCAACGCCCTGGATCGCACCAACAGCTATTCGGCGGTGCTGGGGCTGGCGGTCGTGGCGGATTTCAGCCTGATCAACACCCGCACCTACGAGATCACCTCGGCGTTTACCGCCATGGGTGAAGGCCAGGACACCAAGCTGGTGAGCAGCCGCGACGTACGCGTGAGCCTGAGCCGGCCACGGGTGGTGAAGGACGTGTCGAAAACCTTGGGGGAGGATGTGGCGCGCCAGTTGCAGGAGCAACTGGGCGGCGGCTACCAGGAGCCTGGGCAGCCGGCATTGCGCAACAACCTGCCAAGGGATGAGGCGCCGAAGATCCTGCACTGAACCTCGGTGGCTCGGCTAGCACACATCAATGTGGGAGCTGGCTTGCCTGCGATCGCATCACCGCGGTGTATCAGTGACACCGCGGCGCTTGCATCGCAGGCAAGCCAGCTCCCACAGTTTTGATTGGGCTTGTTCAGTCAGGCCGTGGCGCGATGCAGGCTGGCGAGGAACCCCGCAGCGCCCACGAACAACCCGGCAAACGTACGGTTCATGCGCTTCTGCTGCTTGGGTGTGCGCAACAGGCGCAACACTTTCGCCGCCAGCCCGGTGTAGCCGGCCATCACGATCATATCCACGCCAATCATGGTCGCACCGAGGATCAGGTACTGGATCAGCAGCGGCGCCTGTGGGTTCACGAACTGTGGCAGCACCGCCAGCATAAAGACCAGGGCCTTGGGGTTGCTGGCATTGACCAGAAAGCCACGGAACATCATCGCCATCGGCTTGCCGATCGGGCGCACCGGCGCGTCATCGCTCATGTCCATGGGCAGGGCGCGCCATTGCTTGATGGCCAGGTACACCAGGTACGCCACGCCAAACCATTTGATCGCATAGAACGCGGTTGAAGACGTCGCCAGAATGGCGCCCAGGCCGCCCGCTACCACGGCAATCTGCATCGCCAGGCCCAGTTGCAGGCCAATAGCGTTCCAGTAACCGCGCAGGAAACCATATTGCAGGCCGCTGGACATGGAGGCGATGGCGCCCGCGCCGGGGGAGAGACTGATGATCCAGCTGGCCAGGAAAAAGGCCAGCCATGTGTCGAGCGCCATTACACACCTCGTAGCAAATTCGTTGTGAGCACTAAGCTAACGCCAAGGGCCGAGGGCTGGCTAGAGATTTTTCAGGGCAAGGGGCTGATATCGCTACCGCGCCAGCGGCGTACCGAGCGCTGGAAGAACAGGCTGTTGGGCACTTGCACCACGGCACTGTCGGTGCCCGCTTCGGGCACTTCGATCAGCGTGGTGTACAGCAAGTTGATCGCAATCACCCGGCCCTTGACGCCAGGTTTGTCGACGGTGTCCACCAGCTCGACCACATCGCCCAGACGAAACGGCCCGACGGTGAAGATCAGGATCGCGCACAGCAGGTTGGACAGTACCGACCACATGGCAAAGAACGCCACCGCCGCCACCGCCACAAAGCCCGACAGCGCGGTCCACAGCACAATGGCCGACACCCCCAGGCGCTCGAGGACAAAGATCAGCGCACTGCCCATGATCAGCCAGCGCAGGCCGCCGCGCAGGGGCATCAGCAGTTGCGGCGGGAACGGGTAGCGCTCGCCCAGGCGCGTCAGGCCCTTGGCGACGAAGCGCTGCGCCAGGTAACCGGCCAGCAGGATCAGCAGGATTTGCACGCCCATCCATACCGGTTCGATCCATTGCGCCGGCAGCGGCAGTTCCAGGGCTTCCATCAGGACAACGCCTCCAGCTCCGCTTGCAGGCCTTCGAGCAGTTCGAGGGCTTCCATCCAGGTTTCCTCCAATTGCCCTTCGCGCACCTTGAGTTTGGCCTGTTCGGCCAGCAAGTCGCGCAGTTCATCCTTGCGGGCCGCTTCGTATACCGCACTGTCGCCGAGGCTGGCCTCGATCTTGGCCAGGCGCTCGTGCACCTTGCCCAGTTCGGCTTCGAGCTTGTCGGCTTCGCGCTTGTGCGGCGCCAACTGCTGACGCAGGGCCGCGGCAGCCTGGCGCTGGGCTTTCTTGTCGGTTTTGTCCGGGTTGACCGGGGTGTTGCTGACCGGCGCGTTACGCAGACGATAGTCGGTCAACCAACGGGCGTAGTCGTCCAGGTCACCGTCAAACTCTTCGACCTTGCCATCGGCCACCAGCAGGAAATTGTCAGTGGTGCTCTTGAGCAAGTGACGGTCGTGAGACACCACCAGCACTGCGCCACTGAATTCCTGCAGGGCCATGGTCAGCGCCAGGCGCATTTCCAGGTCCAGGTGGTTGGTCGGTTCGTCGAGCAGCAACAGGTTGGGCCGGTCCCAGGCGATCAGGGCCAGGGCCAGGCGGGCTTTTTCGCCGCCGGAGAAGTTCAGCACCGGCTCATCGATGCGCGCGCCACGGAAGTCGAAACCACCGAGGAAGTCGCGCAGGGTCTGTTCGCGCTCGGTCGGCGCCAGGCGTTGCAAGTGCAACAGCGGGCTGGCCTTGGCATCCAGGGAGTCCAACTGATGCTGGGCGAAATAGCCTACCACCAGGTTCTCGCCACGGGTCAGGCGGCCGGCCAGGGGTTGCAGCTCGCCCGACAGGTTCTTGATCAGCGTCGACTTGCCCGCACCGTTGGGGCCGAGCAAACCGATGCGCGCGCCCGGCGTGAGTTGCAGCTTGACCTTCTCCAGGATGGTTTTGTCGCCATACCCCAGGCGGGCATCCGAGAGATCGAGCAAGGGGCTGGAGATTTTCAGCGATTCGCGGAACACAAAGTCGAACGGCGAATCGACGTGGGCCGCCGACAGTTCTTCCATGCGCTCCAGGGCCTTGATCCGGCTCTGGGCCTGGCGGGCCTTGGTGGCCTGGGCCTTGAACCGGGCGATGTAGCTTTCCATGTGCGCGCGCTGCGCCTGTTGCTTCTCGAAGGCCTGTTGCTGCTGGGCCAGGCGTTCGGCACGGGCCCGCTCGAACGCGGTGTAGCCGCCGCGATAGAGGGTGATTTTCTTCTGTTCGACATGGGCGATGTTATCGACCACGGCGTCGAGGAAATCCCGGTCGTGGGAAATCAGCAACAAGGTGCCTTGGTAACTCTTGAGGAAATCCTCCAGCCACAGGATCGCATCGAGGTCCAAGTGGTTGGTCGGCTCATCGAGCAGCAACAGGTCCGACGGGCACATCAGGGCCTGGGCCAGGTTCAGGCGCATGCGCCAGCCCCCGGAGAAGTCGGCGACCGGGCGGTCCATCTGTTCGTTGGTGAACCCAAGACCGGCGAGCATCTTGCGCGCACGGGCGTCAGCGGTGTAGCCGTCGGCACTGTCGAGTTCCGAGTGCAGGCGGGCCTGGGCGGCACCGTCCTGGGCTTTCTCGGCCTCGGCCAGGTCGTGTTGCACCTGGCGCAGGCGCAGGTCGCCATCAAGCACGTAGTCGATCGCGATGCGGTCCAGGGTGTCGATCTCCTGGCGCATATGGGCGATACGCCAGTCGGCCGGCAGCAGGCAGTCCCCGGAATCCGGGGTCAGCTCACCGAGCAACAGGGCGAACAACGTGGATTTGCCGGCGCCATTGGCACCGATCAGGCCGGCTTTGTGACCGGCGTGCAGGGTCAGCTCGGCGTCTTCAAGAAGACGTTGCGGGCCACGCTGTAATGTTAGGCTTTGAAGTCGGATCATAATGGCGGCGGAGTCTACCAGCTTCGTTGGCCGCTGGCTTGGGTGTGAACATGTGCGCTGACCTGTGGAGCTTTGCCCTCTCGACCTACGCCCGTGCGGGTGCTGAAGATGCCTGCCTGCGCTTGCAGGAGCAAGGGGCGGATGTGTGTCTGTTGTTGTGCGGGTTGTGGCTGGAACAGCGCGGGGTCGCCCCTGAACCTGGACGCCTGCAAGTGCTGCGGGCAATCGCCGGGCCTTGGCAGGCAGATGTTGTGGAGCCCTTGCGCAGGCTGCGCAAGCAATGGCGCACCTTGGCGCAGCAGGATGTGGCGCTGGGAGCGTTGCGTGAGCGGGTCAAGGCCCTGGAGCTGGAAGCCGAACGGCAGCTGCTGTTACGTCTGGAGACGCTGGTACAGGCTTGGCCAACGGGGGAGCGCGCCACGAATCAGACATGGCTTGAAGGACTGGCGACCGAAGCCGCCAACCTCGACCACGACGCGCTGCATCAGCTGCGCGCCGCGGCCACCGGCACTTAGGAAGCGCTGGTTGGGGTGGTGCCTGATGCTGCCGGGGCAGGCGTGCTGCTGGCCGGTGCGGTGGTAGCGGCTGGCGCTGCCGGTGCGGCAGGGGTCGCTGGCTTGACAGCTGCTGGAGCTGGCGCTGGTTTGGCGGCTGGCTTTGCAGCAGCGGGTTTGGCAGCCGGCTTTGCAGCAGTTGGTTTGGCAACTGGCTTGGCGGCCGGCTTTGCAGCAGCTGGTTTGGCAACTGGCTTGGCGGCCGGCTTTGCAGCAGCTGGTTTGGCAGCGGGCTTGGCGGCTGGTTTTGCAGCAGCAGCTTTAGCAGCTGGCTTGGCGGCTGGTTTTGCAGCAGCCGTTTTAGCAACTGGCTTGGCGGCTGGTTTTGCAGCAGCCGTTTTAGCAACTGGCTTGGCGGCTGGTTTTACAGCAGCCGTTTTAGCAACTGGCTTGGCGGCTGGTTTTGCAGCAGCCGTTTTAGCAGCTGGCTTGGTAGCTGGTTTTGCAGCAGCGGTTTTAGCAGCTGGCTTGGTAGCTGGTTTTGCAGCAGCCGTTTTGGCAACTGGCTTGGCAGCTGGTTTTGCAGCAGCAGCTTTAGCAGCTGGCTTGGCGGCTGGTTTTGCAGCAGCGGTTTTGGCAACTGGCTTGGCGGCCGGTTTTGCAGCAGCAGCTTTAGCAACTGGCTTGGCGGCCGGTTTCGCCGGCGCTTTTTTAGCGGCAGGCTTGGCTGCAACTTTGGCGGGTGCCTTGGCAGCAACGGCCTTGGCTGGTGTACGAGCGCTCAATACTTTGGCCACCGCTTCTTTCACCCGACCAACACCCTGTGCCAGTTTCAGGCTCTCTTGGGCATCGCGCTTGAGTTGAAGGATGTAGGTGCGGGTTTCGGATTGACGATCCTTGAGGGCATCGAGCAAGTCCTCAAGTTCTTTGACGGCGCCCTTGGCTTTGGTCTGCGCCTTGGCTTTGCCGGCAGTCGCGGCGTCTTGCAGTTTGATGCGGGATTTATGCAGTTTTTCTTGCGCCTTGCCCCGTTGTTTTTCCAGCTTGGCGAGCAGTTTCTCTGCATCAGCCAAGGCTTGGGAGCAAGCACTTTCCAAATGTTCGAGCAGGCTGCCCGAGAGTTGTTGGAGCAAGTGCAATGGGGTATTAACAGGCTTCTGTTTGGCCGACATGGTTTACCTCCTGGCTGACGTGGGTGCGGCTCATACTAGCCCTCTGCTCTTACCGCCGCTAGGGCATGTTGACAGTATCGAATGCGTTGCGTTGCACCGCACAAAAATTCTTATTGATATAACGAAAAACCACTGCGTTTTTTACCCCACCACGCTGGCATAATTCACCGCACTTTCGGCTGGAGAATACCCATGTCGCGTTACCTTTTTTTCATCCTGGGCTTATCGTTTTCAGTGGCCAACGCAAGTGAGCCGACGACGTCCAAAGACAGCCATGACCTGGCTTACAGCCTGGGTGCCAGCCTGGGTGAACGCCTGCGCCAGGAAGTCCCCGACCTGCAGATCCAGGCCTTGCTCGAAGGTCTCAAGCAAGCCTATCAAGGCAAGCCCCTGGCCCTGGACGACGCACGCATCGCACAGCTTCTTGCCCAACACGAAGCGCAGGCCAGCACCGGGCCCCAAGTGCCGCAAAGCGAACAGGCTCTTGCCGCCGAACAACAATTTATAACCACGGAAAAAGCCAAACCCGGCGTGCGCGAATTGGCAGACGGTATCTTGCTCACAGAGTTGGCTCCCGGCCGCGGGGAAAAACCAGGCGCCTACGATCGGGTTCAAGTGAAGTACGTGGGGCGATTGCCCGATGGGACGATTTTCGACCAGAGTGCACAGCCCCAGTGGTTCCGCCTGGACAGTGTGATCAGCGGCTGGCAAAGCGCGTTGCAGCAGATGCCGGTGGGCGCGAAGTGGCGCTTGGTGATTCCATCGGCACAGGCCTATGGCGCAGACGGTGCAGGTGAACTGATCGCGCCTTACACTCCGCTGGTTTTCGAGATTGAATTGCTCGCAACCGACGTCTGACCCCAACGAAAAACGGTGCGCCATGCGCACCGTTTTTTTGTCTTGCCGCTAAGAATCAAGCCTGGGTTGCAGGCTCTTCCTTATGGGCGTTGTGCAGCACTTCGATCAGGCAGTCTTCCAGCTCGAAACGCTCATGGAGCAGGCCGCCCAGCTCTTTGAATTTTGCGGCCACACACTCGCCCTTGTCGCAAAGGTCGTTAAAAGCCAGGAGTTTTTCGGTGATGTCTTTGATTCGTGGATAAAGCGTCTTGGCCAAGTCCAGGCCGCGCTGGTCGTCGAAGGCCTCGGCCTCCTTGGTCAATTGTTCATAGATACCGAAGTGCCCTGCCGAGACGTAATCCACCAAGACACCACAGAAGTCCTGCAAAGGCTCACGGTTCTCAGCCAGCGCTTCGGGTTTCTCGCCCAGAGCATCAAAGGCTTGAACCAATTCGTGACGCGCCTTCAACCAGCTGTCGATCAGCTTATGCACACCACCCCAGCGTTCCTGAGCATTCTGACAACGTTCCAACATGATGATCTCTTCCCTTATGGGCGGTGCCGCTTTTGCCCGCGCAACACGTCGAGGATAAGGCGGCAACCGGACAACGCCGCATCGAACAAATTGTTTCAATAACGCGTGCGGGCCAGATTATGCCCGCGTGACTGTGGCTTCAAGGTACGCAGACCAGAAAGTTCATACAAGTGTTTAATCCCATCCTACGGGCCAACACCGCTAATCAGTGCTTCACGAAGCGCAAACCCTGACCGGACAACACGCGCGAAAACTGGGTTGCCCCCAGGATAAGCATGGCCACGAAGAACAGCAGGCTCCACTCCGGGATGCTCAAGTCGAACAACGTCCAGTTGATTTCCACACAGTCGACCGTGCCCTTGAATGCCAATTGCAGGGCTTGCCCCAACGACAGGTTTTCGATCATGTATTCCAGGCTTGGCCAACAGTGGGGCATCTGGTCAGGCGGGATGTTCTGCAACAGCACCTGGCGCACCGCTGTCACTGCGCCGAGCAACGCACACCCCATACTCGCCGCCCAGTACAGGTAAATACCTGCGCGCCTGGGGCCATGGAGTGTCGCGATCAGGTTGACCAGGGTGAACAGCGCCAACAGGCTGCGCTGGATCAGGCACAGGAAACAAGGTCGCAGAAGAGCCCCGTATTCCAGATAAAAAGACGCGCCCAACGTCAATGCACCGGCCATGAACGCCAGGAAGAACAAGGAGCGTGAAGGGGCCAAAGACATTGTTTATCCGCAACACAAGAGATAGGTCGTTACGGTAGAGGAAAGACCTTACCCCTTTCAATACGCGTTGGAGCAGACGCTTCCGTGAGATCGCAAGGATATTCCGTCAATAGGTAGGTAACTTTACGTGGCCCCCTGTGGGAAACCACTTCAAGCCCCTGAAATCCGCAAAACCGAGAGGTTTTGAAGGGTTGGTCTGAACCAACCCTTCAAGGCTTCCTACGCTAGACCCGGGCAGGCACCGGCAGCGGCGAAGCCAGCAGACGGCTGTCCAACAGACCCAGGCCCTCCTGGAACAACTGGTTACTGCGCTCGGTGTCACCCAACTGCGCCAGCAGCCGCGCCAACTCGGCACAGGCCTCGGGGTTGCGCTGCACTTGCAGGCTGTTTTCCAGATAGTCCCGCGCCTTGCCCCACAAACTGTTTTGCAGGCACAGCCGGCCCAATGTCAGTAACAGGCTGGCATCCCCCGGATGGTCCTTGAGCCAGCCTTCGGCGAATTTCAGCTGGCGTGCCGGATCGCCACCACGCAACAGGCCATACAATCGGATCAGGTGACTGTCGTAACCGCGCTTGAGCGCAACACGCAATGCCTCTTCGGCCTTGGCATCGGCACCCAACTGGCGCAACTGCTCGGCATAGGCCAGCACCAGCTGAGGCTCCTGGCGCTGGGCCGAGGTCAGTTGCTGCCAGGCCCGTTCAAGGGATTGCAGGCCGGCTTCACCGTGCTCTTCGCGCTGGACCGCCAGGCTCAGGTTTTCACCCCAGGCCCGGCGCTCCAGATCTGCCAGCTCGGTAGCCGGCAGCACCTTGTCCTTGCGCAATTGCGGCAATAGGCGGATCACCGAAGACCAGTCACCGCGCTGCTGGTGCAAACGCTGAAGCTGGCGCAGGACCTGGGCGTTGTGCGGGTGGCGTTCATGCATGGCCTGCAGCGTCACAAGGGCCGCTTCCGTGTCACCACGGTCCATCTGCAGCTGTGCGTGGCTCAAGGCGATGGCCAACTCGGCCTGGGGCTGACGCTCCAGGGCCCGCTCCAGCAGGCTGTCGGACTCTTCATAACGCCCCTGCTCGTTGGCCGCCCGCGCCGCGCCGAGGTAATACAGCAATGGCTGGCGCTCGGCTTCCGCCGCACGGTGCAGGTGCCGCTCGGCACTGGCCCAGCGGCCTTCCGCCAGGTCCATCTGCCCCTGCTCGATCGCCACCTGCACCCGGCGGCTGCGATTGCGCCGTGACCAGGGATTGACCACGCCACCGGAGGTGGTCACCAGGCCCAGCAGCACCCGCAACAGATAGATCGCCAGGCCGACGACAAACACGGCCACCAGGGTCGACCATAGGCCGGACTCGTAATGCAGCACATGGGGATAACTGATCAGCACATAGCCGGTGTGTTTCGAGATGCCCACCGCCAGCGCCAGGGCGAGAGCAATCGCCAGCACCAGGATCACATAGAAACGCTTCATCGGCTTTACTCCTGGGTCGCCGGCTTACCGGCGGAAGCCTTGGCTTCATCGGCAGACAGATGGCGGCGTTCAAGGTAAGCCTGCACCGCAGACAGGCTCGCGGCGAGGTCCGGGGTCACCACCGAGACGGCCTTGGGCTCAAGCTCGGCGATACGCGCCAGCATGGCCTGGCTTTGCGGGTTGTCCTGATTGAAGTTGTCTTGCAAGACGCTGCGCGCCTCGCCCAATGCACGGGCGTACACCGCCGGCTCGCCATTGAGGGCGGCCCATTGCGCCTGTTCCAGCGCCAGGCTCAGGGCCAGGCGCACCTGGTTCAGGCCTTGGCCTGCCAGCAGTGGGCGGATGTTGTCATCGGGGTTGAAGTCGATACGGAAGTAGCGGGAAATCTGCTCCCACCATTGGCTCCAGCGGCTATCGGTGTCGGTGGTCGGCCGGCCCTGCGGGCTCTCTTGCAGCTGATATTCCGGGGACACGGCGGCCAGTTGCACCACCTGGTCACGCAGCGCCGCCAGTTGCAGGTACAGCCCGGTGCGGTCGGGTTGCTCAACGCTGCGCAAGGCCGCCAGGCTCTTGGCCAACTGCTCGCGGGCGGCGTAGGAGCCGGGATCGCTCTGCTC
This sequence comes from Pseudomonas sp. GW821-FHT01D09, assembly GCF_059422465.1. Lineage (NCBI taxonomy): Bacteria > Pseudomonadati > Pseudomonadota > Gammaproteobacteria > Pseudomonadales > Pseudomonadaceae > Pseudomonas > Pseudomonas sp. GW821-FHT01D09. The sequence goes on along the minus strand of NZ_JBWKWY010000005.1, from coordinate 134,712 downwards.
ACGCAGGATCTCATCGGCGCCCTGCACCAGCGCCTGGGCACTGTTGATATCCTGCAAGGCCGACAGGCGCAGGCTGGCCAGGCGCAGCAGGTGCTCGGCCTCGGCCAGGCGCCAGTCCTTGCGGCTGGCACCCAGCACGGTTTCCAATCGCTGGTTCAAGCGTTGCTGGTCGCCCTGCAACTGCGCCACCAACCGGCGGCGTTCTTCCAGTTCATCAGCGCCCGGCAATTGCGCCAGGCGCGCGGCCAACTGCTGTTGTGCCTGCGCGATGCCCTGGGATTGTTCGTCCAGGGTGCGCACCTGCCCCAACTGTTGCTGGCTGCTCGCTTGCAGGGCCCGGACCTGCCAGAGCCCCCAGCCGCCGGCCGCAACACCGGCGGCACCCAGCAGCAAAGCAAAGACCGCCAGGCCGTTGCCACGGCGAGGCGTAGTGACCGGGGTCTCAACGGGCGCATCAAGCGCGGGCTGAGCTTCATCTTTAGGCAAGGCTGTTTCGCTCACGTGTCCATCCTTTGCGTTATTAGAGAGTGGGAACGGGCTGGCTCCGTAACGCCACTAGCAAAGCCGCGGCACTGGCACCGCGGCAATCCACAACTTTTTCCGCGCCCGCCGCCCGGGCCATTTCGGCGACTCGCGGGCTGGGCACGAACAACGGCAACTGTGCCACGCGTGGCCACTGGGCGCCGGCGAGGCCTTGCAGATGCAAAAAACCCTGCCCACTGCTGACCACCAGGCCGTTCAAGCGTTCCACTGCAATGCGCTGGGCGAGCACATCCGGGTCGTAGGCCGGCAGAAACCGACGATACAACTCCAGGTAATCGACACTAGCACCTTGGCCGCGTAAACGCTCAGCCAGCAGCTCTCGCCCACCCTGCCCACGCAGGATCAAGACCCGGGCATCGTCAACGGCGATAGCCTCGCGCAACCGGGGCAATTCAAGCAAGGCCTCGCTGTCATCCCCAAGCTCGGGGTAGCTCACGTTAAGGCCACGCTCGGCCAGGACCTGGGCCGTGGCCGCACCGACGCTGAACCACGGCAAGCCCGGCACCGCTGGCGCGTGCTGATCGAGCAATTGCAGCGCCAGGCGCGCGGCCGGCTTGCTCACCACGATCACCGCACAATAGCGATCCAGGCCCTGGAATACCGCCTGGTGTTCGCCCGTGACGGGCAAGGGTGCGGTTTCCAGCAACGGCAGGCTGCTACTGAAGATACCCGCGTCGGACAACGAGGCCGCCAGGGCTGCCGATTCCTCGGCAGGCCGCGTCAGCAGCACACGCCAGCCGGTCACTGCGGACCGGCCTCGCCATAGACTTTCTGCAGAATGGCGCCGGCGCCTTTGGCCAGGAGCTCTTCGGCGACCTGCACGCCCAGGCTCGCAGCCTCGGCCTGTGGCCCGCGGATTTGCGCAGTAAGCAGCAAACCACCGTCGGGGTCGCCCACCAGGCCACGCAGCCACAGGTTGTCACCTTCAAGTACCGCGTAACAGGCAATCGGCACCTGGCAGCCACCGTTAAGGTGCTTGTTCAGGGCGCGTTCGGCAGTGACGCGGATTTCGGTTTGCGGGTGATCGAGGGGCTTGAGCAGCGCCTGGATTTCACGGTCTGCGGTGCGGCATTCGATACCGACTGCCCCCTGGCCACCGGCCGGCAAGCTGTCTTCGACACTGATGGCCGAGGTGATACGGTCTTCAAAGCCCAGGCGGATCAGGCCGGCTGCCGCCAGGATGATCGCGTCGTACTCACCGGCATCCAGCTTGGCCAGGCGGGTATTGACGTTGCCCCGCAGGAAGCGGATCTGCAGGTCCGGGCGACGGGTCAGCAACTGCGCCTGGCGACGCAGGCTGGAGGTGCCGACGATGCTGCCCTGCGGCAAGTCATCCAGGGAGGCGTAGGTGTTGGACACGAAGGCATCGCGGGGATCTTCACGCTCGCAGATGCAATACAGGCCCAACCCCTCGGGAAAGTCCATCGGCACGTCTTTCATCGAGTGCACGGCGATGTCGGCCTCATTCTCCAATAGAGCGGTTTCCAGCTCCTTGACGAACAGGCCCTTGCCGCCGATTTTCGACAGCGGCGAGTCGAGCAGCTTGTCGCCACGGCTGACCATGGGCACCAGAGACACCGTGAGGCCCGGATGGGCTTGCTCAAGGCGGGCTTTGACGTATTCGGCCTGCCACAAGGCCAGGGCGCTTTTACGGGTGGCGATGCGGATTTCGCGAGAGGACATGGATCGATCCGTACTGAATAGATACGGCAGATAATAACAGCTCAGGCAGAACCGCCTTGATTTGAATCAGCAAGTGCAGGGCCTCCCTGGCCGCTGCGCACCGGGATACGGGGCATGCAGGTCGCTACAGCCCTCGGGCTAAAGCTGCTGCATCATTTTGCGCACGCCTGCGACATGGCGCCGGCTGACGATCAACGCGTCGCCGTTGAGCCCTTTGAGGAACAACTGGAAATGCCCCAGGGGCGTGCGCTGCAGGCGCTCGATGCGTTCGCGGGCCACCAGCGCATTGCGGTGGATACGCACGAAACGTTCGCCAAATTCGTCTTCCAGGGCCTTGAGTGGCTCATCGAGCAGCACTTCACCGACCTCGTGGCGCAAGGTCACGTACTTGTGGTCGGCGATAAAGTAAATCACCTGGTCCACCGGAATCAGTTCGATGCCCTTGCGGGTCCGGGCACTGATATGGCTGCGGGGGCCGTTGCCACTTTGCGCTGCGGGCTGAGTCAGGGCAGCAAGCTGCACGCGATTGGGCCGCTCAGCCTTCTTCAAGGCCTTGAGCAGCGCATCGGCCGATACCGGTTTGGTCAGGAAGCTGACACCGCTGGCCTCCAGGACCTCGGAAGAAAATTCCTCTTCGCTGGCGCATAGCACCAGCGCTGGCGGCGACTCGCGTTCGCTCAAGCGGGCAGCAACCTGCAGGCCATCAAGGCCCGGCATGCGGATATCGAGCAGCACCACATCCGGCTTCAGGCTTTCGATCAAGGCCAACGCCTCGTCGCCACTGCAAGCGCTGGGTTCAAGGACACTGTATCCCTCGAGTTCACTGACCATACGGCTCAGTCGCTCGCGGGCTTGGGGTTCGTCATCAACGATCAGGACATTCATATTGCGCTGGATTCCTGCGTGAGTCTCGCACAAGGATAGCGTAGACAGGTGCGGTGACTTCCGTCACGGCGATCCACGCTAAGACTAGCGCGAGCGGCAAAAAGTGCCCTGAGAGCGACACCAATATTTACCCGGACCTGTTCAATACCGCCCATACCCCGATACCGCAGGGCATCTTCATAGGGTTTGCTGATACACAATATGAACACCCCCTCTACTTAAAGGTTAGCCTGGAGTTCGACCTCATCGCCTGGCATTGGTGCACTGCACCCCTGTCAGTGCAACTGTAGACGCTCATGAAGACGACATTGCTCAATCGTCAAATATCGTTTCAATAAACATCCTTTGTTTACCTCAGGATCCGGTCGGGTGAAACCCCCTTTCACTCCCGCCTCCAGTCTCATCCCGGACGCGGCCAACGGCAAGGCACTTTGCCACCCAGCAAACAAATAAAAATGCCGACGCGGCGTATCAACGCCTCCACGGGCAACCCTGTTATTATCGGCGGCACACTTTCATGCCTCTTTTAAGCAGATCACGAGCGAATCCATGAGCACCGACAAGACCAACCAGTCCTGGGGCGGCCGCTTCAGTGAGCCCGTCGACGCCTTCGTCGCGCGCTTCACCGCCTCCGTCAATTTCGACCAGCGCCTCTATCGCCACGACATCATGGGCTCGATCGCCCACGCCACCATGCTGGCCAAGGTCGGCGTGCTGACCGACGCCGAGCGCGACAGCATCATCGATGGCCTGACCACCATCCGTGGCGAAATCGAGGCCGGCACCTTTGACTGGCGCGTGGACCTTGAAGATGTGCACATGAATATCGAGGCGCGCCTGACCGACCGCATCGGCGTGACCGGCAAGAAGCTGCACACCGGGCGTAGCCGCAACGACCAGGTGGCCACCGATATCCGCCTGTGGCTGCGTGATGAAATCGACCTGATCCTGGCCGAAATCACCCGCCTGCAAACAGGCCTGCTGGAGCAGGCCGAGCGTGAATCGGGCACCATCATGCCCGGTTTCACCCACCTGCAGACCGCGCAGCCCGTGACCTTCGGCCACCACCTGCTGGCCTGGTTTGAAATGCTCAGCCGCGACTACGAGCGCCTGGTCGATTGCCGCAAGCGCGCCAACCGCATGCCCCTGGGCAGCGCCGCCCTGGCCGGCACCACCTACCCGATCGACCGCGAATACACCGCGCAACTGCTGGGTTTCGACGCCGTGGGCGGCAACTCCCTGGACGGCGTGTCGGATCGCGACTTCGCCATCGAGTTCTGTGCCGCGGCCAGCATTGCGATGATGCACTTGTCGCGCTTCTCTGAAGAGCTGGTGTTGTGGACCAGCGCGCAGTTCCAGTTCATCGACCTGCCGGATCGCTTCTGCACCGGCAGCTCGATCATGCCGCAAAAGAAAAACCCCGACGTGCCAGAGCTGGTGCGCGGCAAGAGCGGCCGCGTATTCGGCGCGCTGATGGGCCTGCTGACCCTGATGAAAGGCCAGCCCCTGGCCTACAACAAGGACAACCAGGAAGACAAGGAACCGCTGTTCGACGCCGCCGACACCCTGCGCGATTCGCTGCGCGCGTTTGCCGACATGATCCCGGCGATCAAGCCCAAGCACGCCATCATGCGCGAAGCGGCCCTGCGCGGTTTCTCCACCGCCACTGACCTGGCGGACTACCTGGTGCGCCGTGGCCTGCCGTTCCGCGACTGCCATGAAATCGTCGGGCATGCGGTGAAATACGGTGTGGATACCGGCAAGGACCTGGCGGAAATGAGCCTGGAAGAGCTGCGCCAGTTCAGCGACCAGATCGAGCAGGACGTGTTCGCGGTGCTGACCCTGGAAGGCTCGGTGAATGCCCGCAACCATATCGGCGGCACGGCTCCGGCCCAGGTCAAGGCGGCAGTGGTGCGCGGCCAAGCGCTGCTCGCCAGCCGCTAACAGCATCGCGGGCAAGCCCGCTCCCACCTTTGACCGGGGCCTTCAATTTAACTCGGTCAAAATGTGGGAGCTGGCTTGCCTGCGATAGCATCACCTTAGTGTCACTGACACACCGAGGTGCCTGCATCGCGGGCAAGCCCAGCTCCCACACAAGCCCGCTCCCACATTTATCACTTCTTCGCCGCGATCATCGCCATGAAGGCCGGCATCGCCGCTTCCTTGTCTGCCGCCACTCGCTGGGCGTTGGGCAGGTCTTGCAGCGTCTTCAGCAAGGCCTTGGCCTGCGGCAATTCAGCCAGCAGATCCAGGCCAAACAGCTTCCCACCGACCGCACATGCCAAGTCCACGCTGTACATGAAGTACAGGTCGGCCAGGGTAAAACTCTCCCCCGCCACATACGGCGCAAACTTGCCGTGCCGGCCCAGCGAAGCAACCCCCAACAGCAACTCGGCCCTGGCCTTGTCCTTGATCGCTTCCGGCACCGTCATGCCAAAGAATGCCTCGGCATAGCAGGTCCGGGCCGGCAGCTCGATGTACAACTCGATTTCCCTGCACAACGCCAACACCTGGGCACGCTGGAATGCATCGCCTGGCAGCAGGGCCGGGCCCGACTGGGTCTGTTCGAGGTATTCGAGAATCACGCCGGTTTCGTTGATAAAGCCTTTTTCGACCTTGAGCACCGGCACCTTGCCACGTGGGCTCACCGCCAGTGCTTCAGGGGTTTGCCCGGCATAAAACGGCACCTCCTCAAAGGGCAGGCCCTTTTCCAGGAGCGCCAGCTTGACCATGTTGTAGTAGTTACTGACCGAAAATCCATAGAGCTTAAGCATCACAAAGCCTCCAGGCCGTGCAGGGGGTTGGCTGGGTAGGTTATAGAACGAGATGAGCCGCCTGGCTAGCAGCATCACCTGGCTGAATGGGGGTAGACTGGCGCCCTTTCCTGACAGGAGGCTGCCATGAGCGAGCCAACCGATATCGACAACGACGAAGAAGAGTTCGCCGAATCCACCTTGACCCAAGCGATCGAAAACCAGATCGAAAGCGACAACCCGCCGGCGGCCAAGGCCACGTTCAACAAGCTGACCCTGGTGGGCTACGAGCGCGAAGACATCCTGAACCTGATGGCTCATGTGCTGGCCGTGGAAATCGACGCAATGCTGGAAGAAGACCGGCCGTTCAATACCGACTGGTATGAAACCGCCCTGCGCGCCCTGCCAGAGCTGCCGCCAGAAAACCAGTAACTGCCCGGTATCGCCATCGCCGGCAAGCCGGCTCCTGCAGGAGTGCGGCTTGCCCCCCCTGTGTCCATATCGCACTGGACAGTTCGCCCAAGTACGTTCACCTTAGGGGCTGCTAGCGTCTGACAATTCCTAGAACGTCTGGAGTCCTTATGTCGTATACCCCTGAGTTGGTTGCCGAACTGGAAATCCTTGCACTTTTCAACCTGGGCAGCTCCCAGGAAGGCCTGAAAGTCCATCAGACCGCCGCTCCCACTGCCATTGCTGCTGCCAAGCGCCTGTTCGAGAAAAAACTGATCGACCAGCCAGATGGCGGCTACCTGACCAGCCTGGGCCGCGACGCAGCAGAACAAGCGCAAACATTGCTGACTATCCTGACCACCGCCACCACCAAAGAAGCCGCCTGACACTCTGTATCGCCCACGGGATCCTCGGTTCACGGATTCCGCGGGCACGCCTGCGCACGCGATAGAATTCTGGCGCCAAAAACAAATTCCCCTTAAGCCTCCTACGATTCTGTCTGTAAACTCCTACACGGCGGCCCACGCCGGGCCTGTGAGCCGTTGAGTTCGACATGACCAGTACCCATGAAATCCGCCCTGACTTGGATGAAGGCATTGACCGCAAGGTACTGGCCCAACTGCGCTCGCGTTTCCTGACCCTCAATGCCGGCCGCATGGCCCGGGCTGTCGAAGGCCTGACACCGCGCCAGCAAAGCGTGCTGGCGCTGCTGCCGCTGTTTTTCCACGTCAATCACCCGCTGCTGCCGGGCTATGTCTCGGGCAGTACCCCGGCCGGGTTGTCGAATTTTGAACCGGACGCCCAGGTCCTGGCCGAAGCCCAGCGCCTGACCCGCTCGTTCTCCTACAAGCCACGCCATGGCAACCCGCCCACCCCGATCCACGGCCTGTTCCTGATGGGCAGCCTCGGCACGCTGGCCCAGGCCGACCAGAGCGATATGGACGTGTGGGTGTGCCACGCCGACAACCTGAGCGAGGCCGAGCTGGGCGAGTTGCGCAAAAAGTGCCAGTTGCTGGAGGCCTGGGCCCTGACCATGGGCGCCGAGGCGCACTTTTTCCTGGTCGAACCGAGCCGTTTTGCACTGGGTGATCGCGATACCCTGCTCAGTTCGGATGACTGCGGCACCAGCCAGCACTATCTGTTGCTCGACGAGTTCTACCGCACCGCTATCTGGCTGGCCGGGCGCACGCCGATCTGGTGGCTGGTGCCGGTCTACGAAGAGGCGCGCTACGCCGAATTTACCCACACGCTGATCTCCAAACGTTTTATCCGCGCCGACGAAACCCTCGACCTCGGGCACCTGGCCCACATCCCACCGGGAGAATTTATCGGCGCCGGCCTGTGGCAGTTGTTCAAGGGCATCGAGTCACCCTATAAGTCGGTGCTCAAGCTGTTGCTCACCGAGGTGTATGCCAGCGAACACCCCAGGGTGCAGTGCCTGAGCCTGCGCTTCAAACGGGCGGTATTCGCCAACCAGCTGGATCTGGATGAGCTGGACCCGTACATCGTGGTCTACCGCCGCATCGAGGAATACCTGCGCGGGCGCAACGAGCCCGAACGCCTGGAACTGGTGCGGCGCAGCCTGTACCTGAAGGTCAACCGCAAGCTCACCACCGGCCAGCGCACCGCCGGTTGGCAACGCGCACTGCTGGAGCGCCTGGCCAATGAATGGGGCTGGGACCCACGGCAACTGGCCCTGCTCGACAGCCGCAGCCAATGGAAAGTGCGCCAGGTTGCGTCCGAACGCCGGGCCCTGGTCAACGAGCTCAATTACAGCTATCGCTTCCTGACCCAGTTCGCGCGTACCGAGCAGACCGTCAGCCTGATCAACAAGCGCGACCTCAATGTGCTGGGCCGACGCCTGTATGCCGCCTTTGAACGCAAGGCCGGCAAGGTCGAGTTCATCAACCCCGGGATTGCCCCGGACCTGGCCGAAGACACCCTCACCCTGGTCCACTCACCCAACCGCAAAGAGCCGGGCCAGTCCCATTGGGGCCTGTATAACGGCAGCCTGACCGCCCTGGAATGGGAGCACTTTGCACCGATCAAACGCAGCCGCGACCTGCTGGAGATGCTCACCTGGTGCCATCGCAACGGCGTGATCGACAGCAGCACGCGCCTGGCCCTGCACCCGGGCACCAGCGACTTGAGCGAGTTCGAGCTGTTCAACCTGCTGGGCAGCCTGCAACAGACCCTCGCCCTGCCCCTGGCCATGGTCGATGAGGAGCGCTTGCTGCGCACGGCGATACCCGATGAAGTGCTGTTGCTGATCAACGTCGGGGTCGACCCGCTCAAGCATCACCGCGACTTGAATATCCTGATGACCACCGAGCGCACCGACTCCCTGAGTTACGCAGGCGTGCGGGAAAACCTGGTCCTGACCCTGGACCAGGTGACACTCAACAGCTGGAACGAGGTGATGGTCAGCCGCTACGACGGCCCCCACGCCCTGCTCGACTGCCTGCGCGACTACCTGAACCAATTGCCGCGCAACCAACTGCCACGGCTGCGGGTGCGCTGCTTTTGTCATAACCGCGCACAGTTTATCGCCCAGCGGGTGGAAGAGATTTTCGACACCGCGCAACACCTGATGCTCAGCCAGCTCAACCACCGCTACCTGATCCAGGTGCAGCAGCACTATCACGTCATGGAGCTGGCGCCAGGGCAAGCCAATCATGTGTCACTGGCCAGCCAGCAGGCGCTGGTGGACTACCTCAGTGAAGAACTGGCCAGCTACAGCCCGCTGCACCTGGACGCCATGGCCCTGGAAGACCACGACCTGGCGATCTTGCTGCCCATGGGCCAGGCGGACTGTGTGCAGGTGTTCTATCGCATCAACGATGGCTTCGCCGAGCTCTATGTGCTCGACGAGTTCAACGCCCTCTGGCAACAGCGCCTGCCGTTTCATGATGAGCAGAGCCTGCTCGCACCGTTGCAGCGCTTCCTGCAATCGATCATCTATCGTCGGGACGCCCTGTCACCGCTGGACCCGCAGCAGCCACTAGGGGCCGTGCAGACGTTGTATTACCAACTATTGCCATCGGCAGGCGGCCGCGCCCGTCGGGTCGAGCCACGACCAGCCCCCCAGGTCCCGGCCAACAAACCGTTCTACGATGTGCAGGCGATTATCGGCAAGGGCGCGCCAGGCCAGGTGGGGATTACCCTGTACTGCAATCAGCGGGAGTTTTGCGAACTGGAATTTGGCGACCAGCTGTTTGCGGTGGTCGCCCAGGAGATCGTCGGGCAGCGCCGGGAAACCGAGCGCTATCGTTGCTACATCACCGATCTGGACCTATCCGGCCTGCTTGGCGATGTTCAAGGCCCGAGCAATCTGTACCTGCGCTACAAAGCCGAGTTGGAGCAGGCGCTCAACCAGGCCTTGAATCAGATTTAAAGTGTAAACGCGCCGCCGTCTTTGGGCTGGCCTTCGACACTCAGCAGCTCAAGCTTGAGGGTCTTGCCGCCTGGAGCCGGCCAATCGATATGCTGGCCAACCTGCAGGCCCAGCAACGCACTGCCCACCGGGGCCAGGATCGAGATCTTGCCTTCGTCGGCATTCGCATCCTTGGGGTAGACCAGGGTCAGGTGATAGTCCTTGCCGCTGCTTTGCTCACGGCAATGCACGCTAGAGTTCATGGTCACGACGCCCGCAGGCACTTCATCGTGGCCAACCACGTCTTCGGCACGGTCAAGTTCGGCTTGCAGGGCGATGACGCCTGGCAATTTGTCGTCCATACGGTCGATCAGTTGCTCAAGACGTTGCACATCGAGACGGGTGAGGATGATGGAAGGTGCAGTCATGATTGCGGCAGACTCCTTTTTTTTCTGCACAAAAAAGCAAAACCCCGCCAATAAACGGCGGGGTTCTCACGGACCTCGATGAGTTGAGGTATACCCGGACACTACCACAGCACAACAAATAAACAAGATGGACCGGTCTGAAGCTCAGGCGCCAGCCTTGCGTTGCTCGGCCTGGGCGACAATCACCCGGCGCCGTTGATCGTCGGCAGAGCGCCATTCCCGGATATCTTCCACATGCCGGAAGCAGCCGAGGCAGACTTTTTGCTCATCCAGCCGACACAAACTGATACAAGGTGACGGCACCGCCGGGCTGACATTACTGAACAGCGGCTTGGGCGCACGGGCGGGAGCGGGCTGGGTCACGATCAAATCTCGTCGAAGTCCAGCTCGACGCCGGCCTGTTCCAGGGTGAGGCGTGCAAGCATTTCGCTCAACAGCTCGTCACTGGTGTCGTGCGACCAGCGTTTTTCTTCTTCGTCATAGTCAAAGTGAAAACCGCCAGAGCGCGCCGCCAGCCACAACTGACGCAGCGGCTCCTGGCGGCTGAAGATCAATTGGCTGCCGTTCTCGAACTTGACGGTCAACACGCCTGCAGAATTTTCCAGATCCACGTCCAGGCCACTCTCGTCGAAAATATCCTCCAGCGCTTGCTGGGTCGCATCGACCAGGTCGTGAAAGCGGGCTTCGGTCAAACTCATGGTGGGAACCTCAAAAAGTGTCTACTCACGCTCAAGCGCCGCACGATACGGAGGCGCCATGATGATTGCAAAGGATACCGATTTCATTCCCACCAGCCGCGTGAAATATCCCAGAGTGATGTAGGCCACTTCACGACATACTCGGCAAAGCCCCGCCGGACGGGTGTCCCGGCGCATAGGCAAGCTGGCGGGTGGTCGGTATACTCGGGCGCAATTAATGCATATTCAAGGATTTAGCCATGAAGCGCCTGATCTCTTCCCTTGCTGCGCTCGTCGCGGTCGCTTGCCTCGTCAGTGCCTGTGGTCAAAAAGGCCCGCTGTACCTGCCCGATGACAGCAAAGACCCGAATGAACAGGCAAAAACCTCGCAATCCAAAGCGCACAAGCACGACACCTACTAAGGGATCACCATGGACGCTTTTAACTACCGGGACGGCGAGCTGTTCGCGGAAGGTGTCGCGCTGTCTGCCATTGCCGAGCGCTTTGGTACCCCGACCTACGTGTACTCCCGCGCCCATATCGAAGCGCAATACCGCACCTTCGCCGATGCGCTGGAAGGCACGCCAAGCCTGGTGTGCTACGCCGTAAAAGCCAACTCCAACCTGGGTGTACTCAATGTCCTGGCGCGCCTGGGCGCTGGTTTTGACATTGTGTCCCGGGGCGAGCTGGAGCGTGTGCTGGCCGCTGGCGGCCAGGCCGACAAAATCGTGTTCTCCGGTGTTGGCAAGAGCCGCGAAGACATGCGCCGCGCCCTGGAAGTGGGCGTGCATTGCTTCAACGTCGAATCCACCGACGAGCTGGAGCGCCTGCAAGGGGTGGCCGCCGAGATGGGCGTGCGTGCGCCGATCTCCCTGCGCGTCAACCCGGATGTGGATGCCGGTACCCACCCGTACATTTCCACCGGTCTCAAAGAGAACAAGTTCGGCATCGCCATTGCCGACGCCGAAGACGTGTACATCCGCGCCGCCCAACTGCCGAACCTGGAAGTGCTGGGCGTGGACTGCCATATCGGCTCGCAACTGACCAGCCTGCCACCGTTCCTCGATGCCCTCGACCGCCTGCTGGCGCTGATCGACCGCCTCGGCGAGTGCGGCATCTACCTGCACCACATCGACCTCGGTGGTGGCGTGGGCGTGCGTTATCGCGACGAAGAGCCGCCACTGGTGGCCGACTACATCAAGGCCGTACGCCAGCGCACCGAAGGCCGCGACCTGACGCTGATGTTCGAGCCGGGCCGCTATATCGTCGCCAATGCCGGCGTACTGCTGACCCAGGTCGAGTACCTCAAGCACACCGAATACAAGGATTTCGCCATCGTCGATGCGGCGATGAACGATTTGATCCGCCCGGCGCTGTACCAGGCCTGGATGAACGTCACCGCCGTGACACCGCGTAACAGCGAAGCACGCGCCTACGACATCGTCGGCCCGATCTGCGAAACCGGCGACTTCCTGGCCAAGGACCGTGAACTGGCCCTGGCAGAAGGCGACCTGCTGGCCGTGCATTCGGCCGGCGCCTATGGGTTTGTCATGAGTTCCAACTACAACACCCGCGGGCGTACCGCCGAAGTGTTGGTGGACGGTGATCAAGCGTTTGAAGTGCGTCGCCGCGAGACGGTAGCCGAGTTGTTTGCTGGCGAAAGCCTGCTGCCGGAGTAAGCCATGCTGCTGCGTTTTACCAAGATGCACGGCCTGGGCAATGACTTCATGGTCCTTGACCTGGTCAGCCAGCATGCGCACATCCTGCCCAAGCACGCCAAGCTGTGGGGCGATCGCCATACCGGTATCGGCTTCGACCAGTTGCTGATCGTCGAGGCGCCGAGCAACCCGGAGGTGGACTTCCGCTACCGGATCTTTAACTCCGACGGCTCCGAAGTGGAGCAATGCGGCAACGGCGCACGCTGCTTCGCCCGTTTTGTGCTGGACAAGCGCCTGACCGCCAAACGGCAGATTCGCGTCGAGACCAAAAGCGGCATTATCGAGCTGGATATCCGCAGCGACGGCCAGATCAGCGTCAACATGGGCGCCCCGCGCCTGGTGCCGGCCGACATTCCGTTCCAGGCCGATGCCCAGGCCTTGAGCTATCCGCTGGATGTCGACGGCACCGTGGTCGAGGTGGCCGCCGTGTCCATGGGCAACCCCCATGCGGTGCTGCGGGTCAACGACATCAACAATGCGCCGGTGCATGAGCTGGGGCCGAAGATCGAACATCACCCGCGCTTTCCGGCACGGGTCAATGTCGGCTTCCTGCAGGTCATCGACCGCTCCCGTGCGCAATTGCGGGTGTGGGAGCGCGGCGCCGGGGAAACCCAGGCCTGTGGCACCGGTGCGTGCGCCGCCGCCGTGGCCGCGATCAGCCAGGGCTGGATGGACTCGCCCCTGTTGATCGACCTGCCCGGCGGACGCCTGTCCATCGAATGGGCAGGCCCCGGCCACCCGGTAAAAATGACCGGCCCGGCATCCCGTGTATACGAAGGACAGGTCCGTCTATGAGAGCGACTCGCCAATGACCGATAAGCCCCAGGCACCCGCCAAGCAGCCCGAAGCATCCCCTTGCGCAAGCCTGGAGGCAGCGGCCGTCGCCGCTTACCTGGAGGCTAACCCGGACTTCTTCGTCGAACACGACGAGTTGCTGCCGGCCTTGCGCATTCCCCATCAGCGTGGCGATACCGTGTCGCTGGTGGAACGGCAGATGAAAATCCTGCGCGAGCGCAATATCGAAATGCGCCATCGACTCTCGCAGTTGATGGACGTGGCCCGCGACAACGACCGCCTGTTCGACAAGACCCGCCGCCTGATCCTCGCGCTGCTGGATGCTGGCAGCCTGGAAGACCTGACCATTGCCGTCGAAGACAGCCTGCGCCAGGACTTCCAGGTGCCGTTTGTCAGTCTGATCCTGTTCAGCGACAACCCGATGCCGGTCGGGCGCTGGGTCAAGGGCAGCGAGGCGCAGACCGCCATTGGCGGCCTGTTGTCGGAAGGCAAGACCATCAGCGGCACCCTGCGCGAGCATGAGCTGGACTTCCTGTTTGGCGAAGACCAGCGCGTGCAGATCGGCTCGACGGCCGTGGTCGCCCTCAGCCATCAAGGCTTGCACGGCGTGCTGGCCATCGCCAGCCGTGATCCGCAGCACTACAAGAGCACGGTCGGCACGCTGTTTTTGACCTACATTGCCGAAGTGCTGAGCCGCAGCCTGCCGCGCTTTACCAGCGCCCTGCGCGCGGTGCGCTAGCCATGGAACGGCAACTGGACGCCTACTGCGCTCACCTGCGCAGCGAGCGCCAGGTGTCTGCCCATACGCTGGAAGCCTATCGACGGGACTTGAACAAGGTCCTGGCGTTCTGCCAGAAACAACAGATCGGCAGCTGGAAGGCCCTTGATATCCAGGGCCTACGCAGCCTGATTGCACGCCTGCACCAGCAGGGCCAATCCTCCCGCAGCCTGGCGCGCCTGCTGTCGGCGGTGCGCGGCCTGTATCACTACCTCAACCGCGAAGGCCTGTGCGACCACGACCCGGCCAACGGCCTGGCGCCGCCCAAGGGTGAGCGCCGCCTGCCCAAGACCCTGGATGCCGACCGCACCCTGCAATTGCTCGACGGCGCGGTCGAGGATGATTTCCTGGCGCACCGCGACCAGGCGATCCTGGAGCTGTTCTACTCCTCGGGCCTGCGCCTGTCGGAGCTGACCAGCCTCAACCTCGAACAACTGGACCTGGCCGATGGCCTGGTGCAAGTGCACGGCAAAGGCAGCAAGACCCGCGTGCTGCCCATCGGTAAAAAGGCCCGGGACGCCCTGCTGGTATGGCTGCCCCTGCGAGCCCTGGCCAACCCACCGGACGATGCGGTGTTTGTCAGCCAGCAAGGCCGACGCCTCGGGCCACGGGCCATTCAGTTGCGGGTCAAGGCGGCGGGCGAGCGGGAGCTGGGGCAAAACCTGCATCCGCACATGCTGCGCCACTCCTTTGCCAGCCACCTGCTGGAATCGTCACAAGACTTGCGCGCCGTGCAGGAACTGCTCGGCCACTCGGATATCAAGACCACCCAGATCTACACCCACCTGGACTTCCAGCACCTGGCGACGGTGTACGACAGCGCCCACCCTCGGGCCAAACGCGTTAAAGGCGGCGACTCATGAGCATCAAACTAATCACCTTCGACCTGGACGATACCCTGTGGGACAACGTCCCCGTCATCATCAGTGCCGAAGCATCGATGCGCCAATGGCTGGCGACCCATGCGTCCAAGGTCGGCGAGTTGCCCCTGGAGCATTTCGCCAGCCTGCGCCAGCAGGTGCTGCAACGTCATCCAGAGCTCAAGCACCGGATCAGCGTGCTGCGCCAACGAGTGCTGATGCACGCCTTTGAAGAGGCCGGCTACCCACAACCGCAGGCCACGGAAATGGCCGATGTATGCTTTGAAGCGTTCATTCATGCACGGCACCAGCTCACCGTCTTCCCGGAAGCCGAGCCGATGCTGCAAGCCCTGCGCCAGCACTTTTTGCTGGGGGTGATCACCAATGGCAATGCCGATGTGCAGCGCGTAGGCCTGGCGGATTACTTCCACTTCGCCCTGAGGGCCGAGGATATTGGCATCGCCAAGCCGGATGCACGCTTGTTCCAGGAGGCTCTGCAACGTGGCGGGGTGGATGCCGCTGCGGCGGTGCACATTGGCGACCATCCTGGCGATGACATCGCCGGGGCACAGCAGGCGGGGTTGCGGGCGGTGTGGTTCAACCCGACGGGCAAGGCTTGGGAAGGTGAAACGTTGCCGGATGCGCAGATTCGTAGCCTGGCCGAGTTGCCGGAGCTGCTGACCCGCTGGAAATGACACAAAACCCAATGTGGGAGCTGGCTTGCCTGCTCCCACATGGGTTTCGGCAGTGGCCATTTATTTCAGGCATGAAAAAACCCGCAGCGACGGCGGGCTTTTTCAGCAAGCCAGTAACCGGCCTCAGATAGGCCGACTGCCGTACTTGTTATCCGGCTTCTTCGGTGGGTCGGCCACCACGTTAGCCTCGACTTCCTGCACTTTGCCGCCTTTGGCGAGGAATTCTTCCATCGCGCGGGCCAGCGCATCGCGCTCTTTGTTCTTGGCTTCAACGCTCGGCAACTCGTCTACCGACACAGCCGCCTTGGCCTTACCCTTGGCGGTAGGGGCCGGTGCGTCCTCGCCACCATCGTCGTCAGCTACGTCTTCGGCTACCGCTTCCAGACCTTCTTCGGTTTCATCGTCACCTACTTCAAGGTCATCGTTTTCCAGATCATCGTCGCTCATGTTCTACCTCATGACTTGCGAAAAGCAGATTAGTTATAGCCCAGCTTCACCATCTGTCGAAGGCTGCCGGAAAAAAATCAACGTCCACCGGATAACCAGTGGCTTATGCCCCGTCACCGTGCAAGGTGCCGAGGGTTTTGCGAGCACCGTCATGATCACGCTGCTCGCCCAGATAAACGCTTTGCCATGTGCCCATTGCCAAGTGGCCGGCCTTGACCGGCAAACTCGGTTGGCGACCCGATAGGCTGCCCTTGAAATGACCCGGGGCCTGGCCCGCTGAGTAATCAGGGTCTGTCGCCATATACAGTTCTGCGCCCATCGGCGCGCATTCTAGCGCGCTCTGGGAAAAAACAAAGTGCCGAATACGCCTACATGCCTGTAAGACATTCGCACAGTGAAAACTGCCTTGTGGATCCGATCACAAACGCGACACAAAAAATCTCACAAGCCTTCACCACAGGCAAATACCAGACAAAAAAATGCCCGGCAAGCCGGGCATGTTTTTTTTCATACGTTCTTACAAGTTGTAGCCACGCTCGTTGTGCTCCGCCAGGTCCAGGCCCACGGCCTCTTCCTCTTCGGTTACACGCAAGCCAATGGTCAAGTCCAGCACCTTGAGAATCACAAAGGTCACGATACCGGTATAGATCACGGTGAAACCAACGCCCTTGGCCTGGATCCAGACCTGTGCGGCAATATCGGTCACCGTGCCGAAGCCACCCAGGATCGGCGCCGCGAATACGCCGGTCAGAATCGCCCCGACAATCCCGCCGACACCGTGTACACCGAAGGCATCCAGGGAGTCATCGTAGCCCAGCTTGCGCTTGAGGCTGGTGGCACAGAAGAAGCAGATCACGCCAGACGCCAGGCCGATCACCAGGGCCCCCATTGGGCCCACGGTACCGGCGGCCGGTGTAACCGCCACCAGGCCGGCCACCACACCCGAGGCGATGCCCAGCGCGCTTGGCTTGCCGTGGGTAATCCACTCGGCGAACATCCAGCCCAGGGCCGCAGCAGCGGTGGCGATCTGGGTCACCAGCATCGCCATGCCGGCCGTGCCGTTGGCCGCTGCGGCGGAGCCGGCGTTGAAGCCGAACCAGCCGATCCACAGCATCGCCGCGCCGATCAGGGTGTAGCCCAGGTTATGCGGGGCCATTGGGGTGGTCGGGTAGCCTTTACGCTTGCCGAGCACGATGCACGCCACCAGGCCAGCCACACCGGCGTTGATATGCACCACGGTGCCGCCAGCGAAGTCCAGCACGCCCCAGTCCCACATCAGGCCGCCATTGCCGCTCCAGACCATGTGCGCGATCGGCGCATAGACCAGGGTGAACCAGATGGCCATGAACAGCAGCATCGCAGAGAACTTCATGCGCTCGGCGAACGCACCGACGATCAGCGCCGGGGTGATGATCGCGAAGGTCATCTGGAAGGTGATGAACACCGCTTCCGGGAACAGTGCCGCCGGGCCCGTGATGCTGGACGGGGTGACACCCGCCAGGAACGCCTTGCCCATGCCGCCGAAGAACGAGTTGAAGTTGACGACGCCCTGCTCCATGCCCGTGGTGTCGAACGCAATGCTGTAGCCGTAGACGACCCACAGAATGCTGATCAGACCGGTAATGGCAAAGCACTGCATCATCACGGAAAGAATGTTTTTGGAGCGGACCATGCCGCCGTAGAACAGCGCCAGGCCAGGGATGGTCATGAACAGCACCAATGCAGTGGCTGTCAGCATCCAGGCGGTGTCGCCGGAGTTGAGGACTGGCGCCGCCACTTCGTCTGCCGCCAAGGCCAGGCTGGGTATTACGATGGACAACAGGGCTCCTAGCCCTGCGAATTTACGCAGAGTCATATTGTTTTCTCCTGGGGCGTTGGGGTTTGGCGGCTTAGATTGCGTCGGTATCGGTTTCGCCGGTACGGATGCGAATAGCCTGTTCCAGATTGACCACGAAGATCTTGCCGTCACCGATCTTGCCGGTGTTGGCCGCCTTGGTTATCGCCTCGATAACCCGGTCAAGATCCTTGTCGTCAATGGCGACATCAATCTTCACCTTCGGCAGGAAATCGACCACGTATTCCGCACCGCGATACAGCTCGGTATGACCCTTCTGCCGACCGAAGCCCTTGACCTCGGTAACGGTAATGCCCTGCACGCCGATCTCGGACAGCGACTCGCGTACATCGTCCAACTTGAACGGCTTGATGATGGCAGTGACTAGCTTCATGAAAACTCTCTCCCGAATTGGTGGACTTGCCCCAGGAAAACAAACCCGTCTCAAGTCTAAGCGCAGTGCCTGGCTTTGTAACGCATCGTCGCCTCGGCAATTGCCATTGCGACGCCAGCCAACCGTTGGTAACGAAACATGTACCCTGATCCGTCAGCGCACTGCATTCGTCACAGCGACTGCATCAGTGCATGGGTCATGATCACCTAAGCAGAAACCTTGCCAGCTCCGTAAAAACAAACGAAATCAGCCCCTTGCCCGCTCCTGCCGGCCCATCGGCCTGTGTGGCGGCCTGGATACGCACAAAAACAGTGCAAGCCTATTCCGCTCAATGCGCGAAAAACGTGCAGTTGCCAGCGTGAAAAAGACTATAGCCACTGCGTGATACACTGCCGGCCAACTGTTTTCCGGAATGTTTCCCATGCTCGCGCCCAAAGACCTCCTCGACGCCCTGAGCGGCCACGCCTCTCGCCTGTTTAGCGGCGAAACCCCGCTGCCCCGCACTGAAATCGAAAGCCAGTTCAAGGCGTTGCTGCAAAGCGGGTTCAGCAAGCTGGACCTGGTCAGCCGTGAAGAATTCGACAGCCAGATGGTAGTCCTGGCCCGCACCCGTGCGCGGCTGGAGAGCCTGGAGGCGAAGGTGGCAGAGCTGGAAGCGCGGTTGAATCCCAGCGAGCAATAACACGCCGTACTTGTAGGAGCGAGCTTGCTCGCGAAAAACCTGAAAACGCCGCGTGCATCCAGAAGCCCCGCGTTATCGTTGGCGTTTTTCGCGAGCAAGCTCGCTCCTACAGTGGGTTTCCTGTTGCCTTGGATACGTTCTGTAAAACCTCCACACGGCGCCTCCCCCGCCCTCGTCTACCCTTGAAAAACCGCAAAGCGGCCCTCCCTTTCAAGGAACGAGCATGTCCCTCGCCATCGTCCACAGCCGCGCCCAGATCGGCGTCGAAGCCCCTGCTGTCACCGTCGAGGTGCATATGGCCAATGGTTTGCCATCGCTGACGCTGGTGGGCCTGCCGGAGGCGGCGGTCAAGGAGAGCAAGGACCGGGTGCGCAGCGCCATTCTCAATAGCGCGCTGCAATACCCCGCGCGCCGCATCACCCTTAACCTGGCGCCCGCCGACCTGCCCAAGGACGGTGGGCGTTTTGACTTGGCGATTGCCCTGGGGATTCTCGCGGCCAGCGTGCAGGTGCCCGCGCTGGCGCTCGATGACGTGGAATGCCTTGGCGAACTGGCCCTGTCTGGCGAGGTGCGCGCGGTCAAAGGGGTGTTGCCGGCCGCGCTGGCGGCACGCAAGGCCGGGCGCAGCATGATCGTGCCCAGGGCCAATGCCGAGGAAGCGTGCCTGGCCTGCGGGTTGAAGGTGATTGCGGCGGATCATCTGCTGCAAGTGGTGGCGCACCTCAATGGCCTGGTGCCGATCGAGCCTTACACGTCCGACGGGTTGCTGTACCTGAACAAGCCTTACCCGGACCTGAGCGAGGTGCAGGGCCAGCTTGCCGCCAAGCGCGCCCTGCTGATTGCGGCAGCGGGTGCCCACAACTTACTGTTCAGCGGGCCACCCGGCACCGGCAAGACCTTGCTCGCCAGCCGCCTGCCCGGGCTGCTGCCGCCCTTGAGCGAACAGGAGGCACTGGAAGTGGCGGCGATCCAGTCGGTGGTCAGCCTCGCCCCCTTGAGCCACTGGCCCCAGCGGCCCTTTCGCCAGCCGCACCATTCGGCATCCGGGCCGGCGCTGGTGGGTGGCGGCTCGAAACCACAGCCAGGGGAAATCACCCTGGCCCATCACGGGGTGCTGTTTCTCGATGAGCTGCCGGAATTTGATCGCAAGGTGCTGGAGGTGCTGCGCGAACCGTTGGAGTCCGGCCATATCGTGATTTCCCGCGCCCGCGACCGCGTAAGTTTCCCGGCACGCTTTCAACTAGTGGCGGCGATGAACCCCTGCCCCTGCGGCTATATGGGCGAACCCAGCGGGCGCTGTCGGTGCACGCCGGAACAGATCCAGCGCTACCGCAACAAGCTCTCGGGGCCGTTGCTGGACCGGATTGATCTGCACCTGACTGTGGCCCGGGAAAGCACCGCACTGAACCCGGCCAAACAAACCGGCAATGACACGGCCAGCGCATCGACCCTCGTCGCCAACGCACGGGATCGCCAGCAACAACGCCAGGGCTGTGCAAATGCATTCCTCGATCTACCTGGATTGCGGCGCCACTGCGGGCTATCAAAAGCCGATGAAGGCTGGCTGGAAACCGCCTGCGAGCGCCTGACCTTGTCGTTGCGCGCCGCTCATCGGCTACTCAAGGTCGCACGCACCCTGGCAGACCTGGAACAAGCAGACGCCATCGCTCGCCATCATTTGGCCGAAGCCTTGCAGTACCGGCCAGCCGCCGTGAGTTAGAGATCCCTGGGCAAATCCAGCAGCAGCCCCGCCACCTCCATCACCTCATCCAGCACCGCTTGCGCCGATTCGACGGAGGGTTTGAGCAGCAGGTCATCGGTATACCCCATCGTCACGGCAAAGATCTGTCGAGCCGCGCGGCTGGATGAGTCACAGCGGAACACCCCGGCGGCGATCCCTCGCTCGATCACTTCGGCGAGCATGGCTTGCCACTGGGCATTGACCAGCAGATACGCCTGGGCCAGTTCCGCGTCGTGCATCGCTTCATCCCAGGCGTCCAGCCAGAGCGCCCAGCCGGCATCGGCGGTACAGGGCAAGCACCCCCTCAGGAAGCCCACCAAGGCCTCAAGCGGCGGCGCTTCTGCCAATGGTGCGCGCACTTCGTCCAATTGCTCATTGGCAAAGCAGACAAAGGCTTCGCGGCGCAGTTCTTTCCAGTCGCTGAAGTAGTGATACACGTGGCTGCGGGACAAGCCGGCATGCTCCGCCAGATCGCGGGTGGATACATCGGCAAACCCCTTGCTGCGAAACAGCTCCAAGGCAGCGGCGATGATCTGGTCTTTACGGTCGATACGCGACATGGGCCATTCCTTACGGGCACCACCAGATAAGTGGCGCTTGCTTTTTGAGCGACTGCTCAAAGATACTTGAGCGGTCGCTCAATAGTAGCGCCTATTACTCCTTTGGTGCACCCATGCCATCCACAACGCCACACATCCTGATCGAAGAAAGCAAGAAAATCGGCCAGCAATCGGCCAGCCAAACCCTCAAGGCAATTGCCAAGGCTTATCCCGGCAAGCTGTTCTGCACACTGTCATTGGTCGCACTGGAAAACGCACTGCTGCTGGCCTATCCCCTGTTTGCCGGTTTCGCCGTGGACTCGATCCTGCGTGGCGATGCCGGCAGTGCCTTGTTATATGCGGCCGTGGTGATGGCTTTCTGGGTAGTCGGCGCCGCACGCCGGGCGCTGGATACCCGCACCTTCACGCGGATCTACGCCGATCTTGCCGTACCGGTGATTCTCAACCAGCGCCTACAGAACCACAGCACATCAAAGGCCGCCGCGCGGGTGGTGCTGGCGCGGGACTTTGTCGATTTTTTCGAGAAGCATGTGCCGGTGATCGCAACGGCCCTGGTCTCCATCGTTGGCGCGGCAGTGATGCTACTGGTGATTGAACCTTGGGTTGGCCTGGCCTGCTTCGCCGCACTGCTGCTGTGCATCACCCTGCTGCCGCGCTTTGCCCGTCGTAACGAGCAATTGCACGAACGGTTGAATAACCGCCTGGAGAAAGAGATTGGCCTGGTGGAAAAGGTTGGCGCCCAGACGTTGCGACGCCATTACCAACTGCTGTCACACCTGCGCATCTGGCTGTCGGACCGCGAAGCTGCCGCCTATCTGTTTCTCGGCGCGCTGGCAGCGCTGCTGTTCATCGTTGCGATCAGCCAACTGGCCTTGTCGCCAGCGGTCAAGGCAGGCCATGTCTACGCGGTGATGACGTACCTGTGGACCTTCGTCGGCAGCCTCGACGAAGCGCCAGGGATGGTCGATCAACTGGCGCGGCTCAAGGACATCGGCAAACGGGTGGACCCGGGGCTCGGGACTTGATCAGCCTTGCCGAAACCGATCCACCTCCTGCCGTAACCCCGCCGCCAACGTCTCCAGTTCCCTGGCGGTAATCGCCAGGTTCGACACCACTTCACGCTGCTCGCTATTGGCCAGGGCAATGCTCTGCAGGTTGCTGCTGAGCAAGGTCGCTGTGCTGCTCTGCTCCTGGGTCGCGGTGGTAATCGCGGCAAATTGCTGCCCCGCCGAACGGCTTTGTTCGTCGATGCGCGCCAGGGCCGCAGCCACGTCGGCGTTGCGCGACAAGCCTTCCTGCATCAGTTCATTGCCCTGCTCCATGGTGCTGATGGCATTGCCGGTTTCCAGCTGGATGCTCTGGATCATCCCGGAAATCTCGTCGGTGGCCTGGCGGGTGCGCGAGGCCAGGTTGCGCACTTCATCGGCGACTACGGCAAACCCACGCCCCTGTTCCCCGGCCCGTGCCGCCTCGATGGCGGCATTGAGCGCCAGCAGGTTGGTCTGCTCGGCAATCGCGGTGATCACGCCGACGATGCCGCCGATTTCCTGGGAGCGCTGGCCCAGGGTATTGATCACCGTGGCCGTGCTGTTGAGTGCCGTGGCGATATGCTCCAGGGACGACGACGCCTCCTGCATCGAGTGGCGGCCGATGCGGGTCTGCTGGGCATTTTCCTGGGCCAGGCGTTCGGTATTGCCCATGTTGTCGGCAATGTTCAACGAGGTGGCGCTGAACTCCTCCACCGCGCCGGCCATGCTGGTGATCTCGCCGGATTGCTGCTCCATGCCCTCATAAGCGCCTCCCGACAGGCCCGACAGTGCCTGGGCGCGGCTGTTGACCTCCTCGGCCGCCTTGCGGATGTGCGACACCATGGTCGACAGGGCTTCGCCCATCTGGTTGAAACTGCGCGCCAATTGACCGATTTCGTCATGGCTGGACACGTTCAACCGCGCACTCAAATCACCGGCACCCAGGGCCTGCGCCTGGCGCACCAGATCGCCCAGGGGCTGGAGTTTGCTGCGCAGCAACCAGACCGCCGCGCCCACCGCCAACAACATCGCCAGCACACTGCCGATCACCAGGCGGATGCCCACCGCCCAGGTCACCGCACGGATCTCGGCCTTGGGCATGCTCGCCACTACCGACCACGGGCCACCGTCAAACGGCACGGCAACGCTGTAGAAGTCTTCGCCCTGGTCGCTCCAGAAACGTCCCTGGCCGGGCGTCTGCGCCAGCGCCAGGATCAGCGGGACCGCCTGCTCCAGGGCCTGTACGCCGGCGGGCGGCACCAGCCAGTGTTTTTGCTCGTCCAGCAGCGCCAGCGAGCCGGTCTGGCCAATGCGGAAACGCTTGAGGTTGGCGAACTGGGCATTCTGCGCATCGGTGTAGTCAAAACCGATAAACAGCACCGCAATCACCTGGCCGCTGGCATCGCGCACCGGGCTGTATTGGGTCATGTAGGAACGCTCGAACAGCACCGCACGGCCAATGTAGCTCTGCCCGGCAAGCAGACGCTGGTAGGCCGGGCCTTGGCGATCCAGCACGGTGCCGATGGCGCGGTTGCCGTCTTGCTTGGTCAGGGAGGTGCTGATGCGAATAAAGTCTTCGCCGCTGCGCACAAACACCGTGGCCACGCCACCGGACATCTGCTTGAACTCATCGACCTCCTCGAAGTTGTTGTTCAGCACTTGATCGCCCAGGTACAGGCTTGGCGTCTGCACCCCGGCCACACTCACCCGTTGCTCGGGACGCACGCGCAACCCGGCGGCGAAGCGCTGTTCAAACAGCCCGCTCAAACGCTGGGTGCTCTCGCGCAAGGTGCTGTGGAAGGTATTGAGTTGGTCGGCGAGCAAGCGCGCTTCGCTGGCCAGGTGTTCTTCACGGGTCTGCAGGTTGGCTGAATCCAGGGAGCGCAGGGCAAACACGGTACTGCCGCTGATCACGACAGCCAAGATGACCGCCAGGGCAATGCCCAGCTGCGAAGCGATGCGGGCGCGGGGTTGAGACATGACAGCTCCTGGCCGAGGCCCGGATCGTCCTGATCCCATAGCACTAATCGGCGGATTTCTTGGATTGGAGGGCACGCTGAGCCACAACGAATGGCCACTGCGACACACCTACTTCGGCGGCCAGAATCAATACTTGAGCAAATCACAGAGGTATTACTCAAGTGCATTGTTTGCGCAGGCTGCATCGATTCAGTCGAGCTGTTCAACCGCCGGCAAGGCCATGGCCCGGACCTCACTTTGCAAAAAGTCCGACAGCCTGCGCAGGCGCTCGCCGCCGGGGCGAGTCTTGGGCCAGACCAGGTAATAGCTGTCGCCACTGGCCACCGCCGTCGGCCACGGCAGGCTCAAGCGCCCCTGGGCCACATCCTCGGCCACCATCAGCAGGTCGCCCATGGACACACCATAGCCCCGCGCGGCGGCAATCATGCCCAGCTCCAGCGTATCGAACACCTGCCCGCCCTTGATGGCGACGCGGGAGGCCAGCCCAGTGCGCTGCAACCAGCGGCGCCAGTCGCGGCGATCCGGCGTGGGGTGCAGCAGTTCAGCACTGGCCAGGCGTTCCACATCCCAGGGGCCATCATTGAGCAGGTTCGGCGCGCCCACCGGGATCAGCAGTTCAGGGAACAGGTAACTGGCCTCCCAATCCGCAGGAAAATGCCCGTCACTGAGCAGGACCGCGCAATCGAACGGTTCCTGATTGAAATCCACCTCATCGATGCTCATCCAGGCGCTGGTCAACTGCACCTCGTTGCCCGGCTGCAAGTGCCGGAACCGGCTCAGGCGTGCCAGCAACCAGCGCATGGTCAGGGTCGACGGGGCCTTCATGCGCAAGATGTCATCTTCGGCATTCAGGGTATGGCAGGCACGCTCCAGGGCGGCAAAACCCTCGCGCACCCCAGGCAACAGCAACCGCGCCGACTCGGTGAGCTGCAAGGTACGCCCACTGCGCTGGAACAGGCGGCAGGCGAAATGCTCTTCCAGGGTGCGGATATGCCGGCTGACCGCACTTTGGGTAATGGACAGCTCTTCAGCCGCGCGGGTGAACGAGTTGTGCCGCGAGGCGGCTTCAAATGCCCGCAAGGCATACAGCGGAGGAAGGCGACGAGACATGAGGAAAACTCCGACGGCACGATCCCGGAACCCTACCAGAATCATCCTTGTATGAGTTTTAATCATGCAAATGATCGCATTTATCCCTTTGTGCAAAGCGCTGAGAGCGCCGAGAATCAACCCCTCTACCCTTCGTGTAATTATTGAGCGTGATGATCATGCAGCATCCGGCGCGTACCGAACTCTGGGCCATTCTGCGGCTGTCAGGGCCGTTGATTGCCTCACAGTTGGCGCACATGTTGATGGTGCTGACCGACACCCTGATGATGGCTCGCCTGAGCCCCGAAGCCCTGGCCGGCGGCGGGCTGGGCGCGGCAAGCTATTCGTTTGTGTCGATTTTTTGCATCGGCGTGATTGCCGCCGTGGGCACCCTGGTCGCCATTCGCCAGGGCGCCGGCGATATCGAAGGCGCCACCCGCCTGACCCAGGCCGGGCTCTGGCTGGCCTGGCTGATGGCCCTGGTGGCGGGCCTGCTGCTGTGGAACCTCAAGCCGGTGCTGCTGATGTTCGGCCAGACCGAAACCAACGTGCAGTCGGCCGGCCAGTTCCTGATGATCCTGCCGTTCGCCCTGCCCGGCTACCTGACATTCATGGCCCTGCGCGGCTTCACCAGCGCCATCGGCAAGGCCACCCCGGTGATGGTGATCAGCCTGTGCGGCACGGTGGTCAACTACCTGCTCAACCATGCGTTGATCGAGGGCATGTTCGGCCTGCCCAAGCTGGGCCTGATGGGCATCGGCCTGGTCACGGCGATTGTCGCCAACTGCATGGCCCTGGCGCTGTTGTGGTACATCAAATACAACCGCGCCTACGCCGCCTACCCATTGGGCAAGGGCCTGTTGCGGCCCAACCTGCATTACTTGCGCGAGCTGTGGCGCCTGGGCCTGCCGATTGGCGGCACCTATGCGGTGGAAGTCGGCTTGTTTGCCTTCGCGGCGCTGTGCATGGGCACCATGGGCAGCACGCAGTTGGCGGCCCACCAG
Source organism: Pseudomonas sp. GW821-FHT01D09 (assembly GCF_059422465.1). Taxonomy (NCBI): domain Bacteria; kingdom Pseudomonadati; phylum Pseudomonadota; class Gammaproteobacteria; order Pseudomonadales; family Pseudomonadaceae; genus Pseudomonas; species Pseudomonas sp. GW821-FHT01D09. Next base: position 108,315 of record NZ_JBWKWY010000005.1, on the reverse strand, counting down.
ATCGCCCTGCAAATCGTCTCGGTGGCGTTCATGGTGCCGGCGGGCATGTCCTATGCCGTCACCATGCGCATCGGCTTGCACTACGGCGGCGGGCAACTGCTCGATGCGCGGCTGGCCGGGCGCGTGGGCATTGCCTTCGGCGCGACGGTGATGCTGGGGTTTGCCATGGTGTTCTGGCTGTTCTCCGACCCGCTGATCGGCCTGTTCCTCGACCATGACGACCCGGCCTTTGCCCAGGTGATCAGCCTGGCGGTCAGCCTGTTGGCCGTGGCGGCGTGGTTCGAGCTGTTCGACGGCGTGCAGACCATCGCCATGGGCTGCATCCGCGGGCTCAAGGATGCCAAGACCACGTTCCTCGTCGGCCTGGGTTGCTACTGGCTGATTGGCGCACCGGCGGCCTGGTTGATGGCGTTTACCCTCGACTGGGGGCCAACCGGGGTGTGGTGGGGCTTGGCGCTGGGGCTGGCGTGTGCAGCGATTACCCTGACATGGGCGTTTGAGGCAAAGATGAAGCGGATGATTGCCCAGGAACCGCAAGTCGATGCGCTCCCACAGCCGAACTGAAGCCAGCTCCCACCTTTTTGATTGGGTTTACAGGGCTAGATCACCTCACCCAACAACGCCTGCTGGCTGCTGCCAAATGTCAGGTACTCCACCAGTTCCGCCAGCGGCAGCGGCTTGCTGATCAGGTAACCCTGGGCCTGGTCGCAGCCAAACAGACGCAACAATGCCAGTTGCTCGGGCGTTTCCACGCCTTCGGCCACCACTTCCAGGTTGAGGTTGTGGGCCAGGTTGATCATGGCGTGCACCAGCTTGCGGTTTTCCTCGCGCTCTTCCATGCCGCCGACAAAGCTCTTGTCGATCTTGAGCAAGGCAATCGGCAGGCTGTTGAGGTGCACGAAAGACGAGAAGCCGGTGCCAAAGTCATCCAGGGAGAAGCGCACGCCCAGGCGGCCCAGGGCATCCATGGTCTGCTTGACCAGGTCACTGCGGCGCATCACGGCGGTTTCGGTGAGTTCAAACTCCAGCCATTGCGCCTCCACCCCGCGCTCGGCAATCAGGCGGCTGAGGGTCGACAGCAACTGGCTGTCCTGGAACTGGCGGAACGACAGGTTGACCGCCATGTGCAGCGGCGGCAGGCCGCGTTCGCGCAGGTCCTGCATATCGCGCAGGGCCCGGGAAATCACCCAGTAGCCCAACGGCACGATCAGGCCGCTCTGCTCGGCCAGGGGCACGAACTCGCTCGGCGGCAACAGGCCACGTTCGCCGTGGCGCCAGCGCACCAGGGCTTCGAGGCCGACGATATGCCCATCGTCCAGGTCCAGCCGCGGCTGGTAATGCAGTTCCAGTTCGTCACGGCGCAGCGCCCGGCGCAGTTCGCTTTCCAGGTCGGCGAGGCTGCGGGCGTTGCGGTTGATGCGTTCATTGAAGATATGAAAGGTACAGCCCTGGGTGCTCTTGGCCTGTTGCATGGCGATATGCGCGTGCCACATCAACGGGTCGGCGCCGGCCTTGGCGCGGGCATGGGCTACACCGAGGCTGCAGCCGATCAGCAGGCTCTCGCCATCAACCCAATAGGGCTCGGCCATGGCCTCGGTAATGCGTTCGGCCATCCACTCGGCGCGTTGCGGCGCACGGCGGGTGTCGATCAGCAAGGCGAACTCGTCACTGCCCAGGCGCGCCAGTTGGTCGCCGACCTCCAGCTGGCTCTTGAGCCGCGAGACCACTTGCAGGATCAGCCGGTCGCCCGCCTGGTGGCCAAGGGCATCGTTGGCGTGGCGGAAGTTGTCCAGGTCCAGGTGGCCGAGGGCCAGGCCACGCCCGTCGTTTTCCGCCAGGCGCGCGGCCAGCAGGGTCTGGAAACCCTGGCGGTTGGCGATACCGGTCAGTGGGTCCTGTTCGGCCAGGCGTTGCAGGGTGTTTTCCAGCAGGCCACGCTCGCGCACATGGCGCAGGCAGCGGCGCAGCGTATCCACATTAAACGCGCCGCAGATCAACCAGTCGCTGACGCCCAACGGCGCCACCAGCGGCTCCTGCTCCAACAGCAAGACGGTGGGCAGGCGACAACGCCCAGGGCCGGGTTGCAGGCTGGGGGTGGTCAGCAAGACGGCCGTGCGGTCGTCGTCGAACAGGCTGCTCACCGACTCCCAGTTTGGCGCACTGATCAGCACAGCCCCATCGCCCATCGGCGCCAGGCACTCGCGCAACAACGCTGCCCACATAGGCGTATCGGCCAGTAGCAGCAAACGCAAGGGTTCGACAGGCGTAGACAAGCTAGCTCCCTAGACTTTGCAAAATTTCGTTGGCGGCGGGCATTATGACGTGCAGCCTGATAATGACCAATGATATTGGTTATCAAATACGCGCAGTGCGGCTCTAGATCGAACAATAGACCCAAAAACCCCGCACATCCTGCGGCAAAGTAACAAAACCGGCAAATTTAGATCGAGCGGTACGTCACACTGTCGTTCAGAGGCGGCAGAATCTTGCCAGCCTGTTAAAATGCCCGCCCTTTTCGCTCAAAGACTCCCAAAACCCTGTATGTCCCGACTCAATCCCCGGCAGCAAGAAGCCGTGAACTACGTCGGCGGCCCTCTATTGGTGCTCGCCGGTGCTGGCTCCGGCAAGACCAGCGTGATCACCCGCAAGATCGCGCACCTGATCCAGAACTGCGGCATCCGTGCCCAGTACATTGTCGCCATGACCTTTACCAACAAGGCGGCGCGGGAAATGAAAGAGCGCGTCGGCACCCTGCTCAAGGGTGGCGAAGGCCGTGGCCTCACCGTGTGTACCTTCCACAACCTGGGGCTGAACATCATCCGCAAGGAGCATGTGCGGCTGGGCTACAAGCCGGGCTTCTCGATCTTCGACGAGACCGACGTCAAGGCCCTGATGACCGACATCATGCAGAAGGAATATGCCGGCGACGACGGGGTCGACGAGATCAAGAACATGATCGGCTCGTGGAAAAACGACCTGATCCTGCCGCCCGAGGCCCTGGAAAACGCGCGCAACCCCAAGGAACAGACCGCCGCCATCGTCTACACCCACTACCAGCGCACGCTCAAGGCGTTCAACGCGGTGGACTTCGACGACCTGATCCTGCTGCCGGTCAAGCTGTTCCAGGAACACGCCGATATCCTCGAAAAGTGGCAGAACAAGGTGCGCTACCTGCTGGTGGACGAATACCAGGACACTAACGCCAGCCAATACCTGCTGGTGAAGCTGCTGATCGGCACGCGCAACCAGTTCACCGTGGTCGGCGACGATGACCAGTCGATCTACGCCTGGCGCGGTGCGCGCCCGGAAAACCTGATGCTGCTCAAGGACGACTACCCGTCCCTGAAAGTGGTGATGCTGGAGCAGAACTACCGCTCCACCAGCCGCATCCTGCGCTGTGCCAACGTGCTGATCTCCAACAACCCCCACGAGTTCGAGAAACAACTGTGGAGCGAGATGGGCCATGGCGATGAGATCCGCGTGATCCGCTGCCGCAACGAAGACGCCGAAGCCGAGCGCGTGGCCGTGGAAATCCTCAGCCTGCACTTGCGCACCGACCGGCCCTACAGCGACTTTGCGATCCTGTATCGCGGCAACTACCAGGCCAAGTTGATCGAGCTGAAGTTGCAGCATCACCAGGTGCCGTATCGCCTGTCGGGCGGCAACAGCTTTTTCGGACGCCAGGAAGTAAAGGATCTGATGGCCTACTTCCGGCTGATCGTAAACCCGGACGATGACAACGCCTTCCTGCGCGTGATCAACGTACCGCGCCGGGAAATCGGCTCCACCACTCTGGAAAAGCTCGGCAACTACGCCACCGAACGCAAGATTTCGATGTACGCCGCCACCGACGAAATCGGCCTGGGCGAGCACCTCGACACACGCTTCACCGATCGCCTGTCGCGCTTCAAGCGCTTTATGGACAAGGTGCGCGAGCAATGCGCCGGCGAAGACCCGATCAGCGCCCTGCGCAGCATGGTCATGGATATCGACTATGAAAACTGGCTGCGCACCAACAGCTCCAGCGACAAGGCCGCGGACTACCGCATGGGCAACGTCTGGTTCCTGATCGAGGCGCTGAAGAACACCCTGGAAAAAGACGAAGACGGCGAAATGACCGTCGAGGACGCCATCGGCAAGCTGGTGCTGCGCGACATGCTCGAACGCCAGCAGGAAGAGGAAGATGGCGCCGAAGGTGTGCAGATGATGACCTTGCATGCGTCCAAGGGCCTGGAATTCCCCTACGTGTTCATCATGGGCATGGAAGAGGAAATCCTCCCACATCGTTCCAGTATCGAAGCCGACACCATCGAAGAAGAACGGCGCCTGGCCTACGTGGGCATTACCCGCGCGCGCCAGACCCTGGCCTTCACCTTTGCGGCCAAGCGCAAACAGTACGGCGAGATCATCGACTGCGCCCCGAGCCGGTTCCTCGATGAGCTGCCACCGGACGATCTGGCCTGGGAAGGCAACGACGACACCCCAACTGAAGTCAAGGCGGTACGCGGCAACACCGCCCTGGCGGATATACGCGCGATGCTAAAGCGCTAGAATCGACTACTTTTTAATCTACTTTCGGCGCCCCTTGCGCCACCAGAGGAAGCTTTTGTGGAAGCACTGCACAAGAAAATTCGCGAAGAAGGCATCGTGCTTTCCGACCAGGTACTCAAGGTCGACGCCTTTCTGAACCATCAGATCGACCCGGCGCTGATGAAGCTGATCGGCGACGAGTTCGCCGCGTTGTTCAAGGATTCGGGGATCACCAAGATCGTCACCATCGAAGCCTCGGGCATCGCGCCGGCGATCATGACCGGCCTGAACCTGGGCGTGCCGGTGATCTTCGCCCGCAAGCAACAGTCCCTGACCCTGACGGAAAACCTGCTGTCGGCCACGGTGTATTCCTTCACCAAGAAAGTCGAAAGCACCGTGGCGATCTCCCCGCGCCACCTGACCAGCAGCGACCGCGTGCTGGTCATCGATGACTTCCTGGCCAACGGCAAGGCGTCCCAAGCGCTGATTTCGATCATCAAACAGGCCGGCGCCACCGTGGCGGGCCTGGGGATTGTGATCGAGAAGTCGTTCCAGGGCGGCCGTGCGGAACTGGATGCCCAGGGTTACCGGGTTGAGTCGCTGGCGCGGGTCAAGTCCCTGGCGGGTGGCGTCGTGACCTTCATCGACTGAAGGTGAGCGAGCACAGTTAAAAATGTGGGAGCTGGCTTGCCTGCGATAGCGCAGTGTCAGGCGACAGAGATGTCGACTGTCAGGCCCTCATCGCAGGCAAGCCAGCTCCCACATTTGCCTTGTGTTACCTGTCAGCGTGCGGTGGCCTGTAGGCCAGCAAGCAATAGCCGCTGATACAAATCCTCTTTAAACCCCTCCGGCTTATCCAGGCGCATGCGCACCAGGTGCTCGGCAAACGCCTCAGGCTCCGGGGCATCCAGCGCCGCCTTGCCCAACTCCAGAATCTCCGTCAGCTTGAATTTGCTCTTGAGCCAGTTCAGCGCACGCAACAAATCGCGCTCTTCATCGCTGAAGTCACTGCCCAGCGGGTACTCCGGGAACAGCCTTGTATGCCGCGCCTGCACCGCCTGCAAACGCTCGGGCGTATTGTCGGCAAAACGCTGGGCGAGCTGGAAGTCCTTGGGCAACTTGCCGGCTTTTTGCGCCTGCTCGACCAAGCCGGCCTGGAACCGCGAGTCGGTGATATTGAGCAGCGCCTCGATCACCTTGGCGTCGGTCTGACCGCGCAAGTCAGCGATGCCGTATTCGGTGATCACGATATCGCGCAGGTGCCGGGGAATCGTGCAGTGGCCGTATTCCCAAACGATATTGGAGCTGACCTCACCGCCCGACTCGCGCCAACTGCGTAGGATCAGGATCGAGCGCGCGCCCTCCAGTGCATGGCCCTGGGCCACAAAGTTGTATTGCCCACCCACCCCACTGAGCACACGGCCGTCTTCCAGTTGGTCGGCAACCCCGGCGCCCAACAGCGTCACCATGATCGCGCTGTTGATAAAGCGCGCATCCAGGCGCTGCAAACGCTTGAGTTCTTCCTGCCCGTACAGCTCGTTGATATAGCTGATGCGGGTCATGTTGAATTCCAGGCGCTTGGCGTGGGGCATTTCCTGCAAGCGCTGGTAAAAACTGCGTGGCCCAAGGAAGAAGCCACCGTGGATCGACACGCCATCGGGCTGTGCCCCATCGTCCAGCAGGCCCGCGTTGGCCTGCTGCTGCGTCGCCACATCCGGGTATACCTTGCGCCTCACAATCCCGGCATCGGCCAGCACCAGCAGGCCGTTGACGAACATCTCGCTGCAACCGTAGAGGCCCCGGACGAAGGGCTCGACCCCACCCTCGCGGCTGATCAATGGTGCCCATTGGTACACATCCAGGTCGCTGAGCAACTGCCGGTAGCCTTCGTTATCGGCCTGGCGCGCCAGCAGCGCGGCGGTCAGGGCGTCGCCCATCGAACCGATGCCGATCTGCAAGGTGCCGCCATCACGCACCAGGGTACTGGCGTGCAAACCGATGAAATGGTCCTGCAAACCCACCGGCATATTCGGCGTGGAGAACAGCGTAGTGCGGTCCTTTTCGTCGATCAGGAAATCGAACTGATCCATACCCAGCTCGGCATCCCCGGGCATGTAGGGCAAATCTTCATGCACCTGGCCCACCACCAGGATGGTCTCCCCGGCCGCGCGGCGCTTGGCAATCATCGGTAGCAGGTCGAGGGTGATATCGGGGTTGCAGCTCAAGCTCAGGCGATCCGGGTGTTCGCTGCTGCTGGCCACCAACTGCGCGACCAGGTTCAGGCCGGCGGCGTTGATATCGCGGGCGGCATGGCTGTAGTTGCTGCTGACGTAGTCCTGCTGGGCCGAGGCGCTGTGCAGCAGGCTGCCGGGCTGCATAAAGAACTGCTGCACGTGGATATTGGCCGGCAGGCTGTCCTTGCGCAGAGCGGCGAGGAAATCCAGCTCGGGGTAATCGCCGAACACCCGCTCGATAAACGGTTCCAGAAAGCGCTTTTGCAAACCATCGCCCAACGGCGGGCGGCCCAGGCTCAGGGCGGTGTAGATCGTCAGCGCCCGCTCGGGCAGCTTGGCGATACGCCGGTACAAGGCATTGGCAAACAGATTCGGCTTGCCCAGGCCCAGGGGCATACCCATGTGGATATGCGCAGGCAAGCGCTCCAGTACGTCATCGACCGCTTGTTCGATTGAACACAACTGCACCATCCGACCCTCCTGAACATTCCGTGATTAGGGGTTGGACCGAGCTTGCCGGGTCTTTGCTGCAATGAACAGCCTTGGCCACCAAATTACACCCACAAAAAAGCCGCTGGTCAGCGGCTTTTTGGCGAAGATCGGTTTATTTCAAACCCGACATCTTCTCGATCGCACCCTTGAGGTCGGCATCCGAGCAATCGGCGCAGGTGCCTTTAGGCGGCATGGCGTTGACCCCGGTGATGGCCTTGGCCAGGATGCCGTCGAGGCCGCCCTGGTGGTCGGCGCGCTCTTTCCAGGCGGCGGTATCACCGATTTTCGGTGCGCCCAACAGGCCAGTGCTGTGGCAAGCATTACAGTGTTTGGCGATGATCTCGTCCGGCGTTTTCGCGCCGCCGCCGCCCGCGGCTACCGCGACTTCCATCCCCTTGCATTCTTCGCCCTGGACACAGACTTTCCCCACAGGCTCCAGACGCTCGGCAATGGCATCACTGCTCGTCTTGCTGACAGGGGGCTCAGCTTTCTGCCCACAACCCGCTAGGGCCAATACTATTGCTGGTACGGCCAGCATTTTCATAATTAGGTTCACGCGTTCACCCTCATGGTGGCTATTCACGCCTGCGGCCACGGTTTCGCAGGCGGCGAAAGTATAACGGTTAGGCCGCCTCACTGAAACAACCCTATTATCCAAGGGGGGATTCAGCAGGGCGAAATACAACGATGGGCACCTCTGCAAGGTAGGCAGGGCGCCTCTTCTGTTAAAAGTTCGCGGGTGTGGCTGCGCTGATTAGTCGCGCCGGCACATCGAACGGATTGCGAAAGCGGTGCGGCTTGGTGCTTTCAAAGTAGTAGCTATCGCCGGCTTCGAGCACAAAAGTTTCGACGCCCACGACCAATTCCAGACGACCTTCCAGCAAGATCCCGGTTTCCTCGCCATCATGGGTCAGCATTTCCTCGCCCGTATCGGCGCCCGGCGGGTAGATTTCGTTGAGAAACGCAATCGCCCGGCTGGGATGCGCCCGGCCCACCAGCTTCATGGTCACCGCCCCATCGGAGATGTCGATCAGCTCATTGGCTTTATAGACGATCTGCGTCGGTTTTTCCTGGAGGATCTCCTCGGAAAAGAACTCGACCATCGACATGGGGATGCCGCCCAGCACCTTGCGCAAGGAGCTGATGGAGGGGCTGACACTGTTTTTCTCGATCATCGAAATGGTGCTGTTGGTGACGCCCGCACGCTTGGCGAGTTCACGCTGGGAAAGACCTTTCAGTTTACGGATGGATTGCAGTCGTTCGCCGACGTCCAATGCAGGAGCCTCCTAGGATTCAGGCTTTGTTGTAATTGAGCGTTATCATGGCGACAGCGTTCAGTATTTACAACACTTTGGTCTGAATCCCGCAGGACGTCGTCGACGACCGGCGGCTAGGCGCCGGAATAGAGCCGTGGCACGCGGCGCAGGTTGCAAAAAATCTGGTAGGGGATAGTGTCAGCGGCGGTCGCCACATCGCTGGCGAGGATGTTTTTGCCCCACAACTCGACGGTCGAGCCCAGGCCGGCCTGGGGCACATCGGTCAGGTCGATGCACAGCATGTCCATCGACACCCGCCCCAGCAACTGGCTGCGCTGGCCGGCGACCAGCACCGGCGTGCCGGTCGGCGCGTGGCGTGGATAACCGTCGGCATAGCCCATGGCGACCACGCCGATACGCATCGGTTTGGGCGTCACGAAGCGCGCGCCATAACCCACGGGCTCGCCCGCCGGCAGTTCGCGCACGCAGATGACTTTCGATTCCAGGGTCATCACCGGCTGCAAACGCGCGGCAACCGCCTGGTCTTCGCCAAAAGGCGTCGCGCCGTAGAGCATGATGCCGGGCCGTACCCAATCACTGGAGACGCTCGGCCAGCCCATCACCGACGGCGAGTTGCGTAGGCTGACCTGGGCCGCCAGGCCCTGGCGCGCCGCGTCGAATACTGCGACCTGTTCATCGCTGCTGGTGCAGTCCAGCTCATCGGCACGAGCGAAGTGGCTCATCAGGACGATCTTCGCCACTTTGCCACTGGCCAGCAGGCGCTGGTAGGCGTCGTGATAATCCTTAGGATGCAACCCGACCCGGTGCATGCCCGAATCCAGCTTCAACCACACCGTCAGCGGCTGGCTCAGGCGCGCCTGCTCAATCGCCTCCAGTTGCCACAGCGAATGCACCACGCACCAGAAATCGTGCTCGATGATCAGCGGTAGCTCGTCGGCCTCGAAAAACCCTTCAAGCAACAACACTGGCCCACGCACTCCGGCGGCGCGCAGCTCCAGCGCTTCCTCGATACAGGCCACGGCAAAACCATCGGCCTGGTCTTCCAGGGCCTGGGCCACGCGCACGGCACCATGGCCATAGGCGTCGGCCTTGATCACGGCAAGGGCCTTGGCTCCGGTCAGTTCGCGGGCCAATTGGTAGTTGTGGCGCAGGGCTTGTAGGTCGATCAGGGCACGGGCAGGACGCATGGCGGCAGGCTTCTAGGCGGCGGTGGAAAAAACCGGTACCGGCCAAGAGCGCCGGCACCGCAAGAGGGATCGTCTAAGGCAGAGCGGCCACGACAGACAGCTCGACCAGGATTTCTGGTTCACACAGTTTCGACTCGACCGTGGCACGGGCCGGGGCCACGCCTTTTGGCAGCCACTTGTCCCAGACCGCGTTCATGCCGGCAAAGTCGGCGTCGATGTCCTTGAGGTAGATCGTCACCGACAGCAGCTTGGTTTTGTCGGTGCCGGCCAGATCCAGCAAGCGCTCGATATTGGCCAGGGTTTCACGGGTCTGCTGTTCAATCCCGGCACTCATGTCGTCGCCGACTTGCCCTGCCAGATACACGGTACCGCTGTGGACGACGATCTGGCTCATGCGCTCATTGGTGAGCTGGCGCTGGACTGACATGTTTGGTGGACTCCTGAGGGTTGCCATAACGGGAAATATCGAGGCCGGCGGCACTGATCTGCGGGGTTTTCCTGGCCATCAGGTCCGCCAGCAGGCGACCAGAGCCACAGGCCATGGTCCAGCCGAGGGTGCCGTGGCCGGTGTTCAAGAACAGGTTTTTGAACGGGGTGGCGCCGACGATCGGCGTACCGTCCGGGGTGGTCGGGCGCAGGCCGGTCCAGAAGGTGGCTTCGCTCAAGTCACCGCCCTGAGGATAAAGGTCGTTGACGATCATCTCCAGGGTTTCGCGCCGCCGTGGGTTCAGCGACAGGTCAAAACCGGCTATTTCAGCCATGCCACCGACCCGGATGCGGTTGTCGAAACGGGTGATCGCGACCTTGTAGGTCTCGTCGAGAATGGTCGAGGTCGGGGCCATCGCCGGGTTGGTGATCGGCACGGTCAGGGAGTAGCCCTTGAGCGGATACACCGGCGCCTTGATCCCCAGCGGCTTGAGCAACTGCGGCGAGTAACTGCCCAGGGCCAGCACGTAGTGGTCGGCGGTTTCCAACTGGCCGTCGATCCACACGCCGTTGATGCGGTCGCCGGCGTGGTCCAGACGCTGAATGTCCTGCTCGAAACGGAATTCCACCCCCAACTGCTTGCACATATCGGCCAGGCGGGTGGTGAACATCTGGCAGTCGCCGGTCTGGTCATTGGGCAGGCGCAGGGCACCGGCCAGGATATCCGTGACGCTGGCCAGGGCCGGCTCGACGCGGGCAATGCCGGCGCGGTCGAGCAGCTCGAACGGAACCCCGGACTCCTTCAGCACGGCGATATCCTTGGCCGCACCATCCAGTTGCGCCTGGGTACGGAACAATTGCGTAGTCCCCAGGCTGCGGCCTTCGTAGGCAATGCCGGTTTCGGCGCGCAGTTCGTCGAGGCAGTCGCGGCTGTACTCAGACAGGCGCACCATGCGCTCCTTGTTCACCGCATAACGGTTGGCCGTGCAGTTGCGCAGCATCTGCGCCATCCACAGGTATTGGTCGAGATCGGCGGTGGCCTTGATCGCCAGCGGCGCATGGCGCTGCAGCAGCCACTTGATGGCCTTGAGCGGCACACCCGGCGCGGCCCATGGCGACGCATAGCCGGGCGAGACCTGGCCGGCGTTGGCGAAGCTGGTCTCCATTGCAACGGCCGGCTGACGGTCGACCACGACCACCTCAAACCCGGCACGCGCCAAATAGTAGGCACTGGCCACACCAATGACACCGCTACCCAAGACCAAAACGCGCATTTTTATATCCTCATCGCGGCCTGACCGCTGACGTTTGTTGTTCAGCACAAAGATGCGGGCAGTATAAAAAGCAATGACCAGTGCATTTCACTATATAAGTGCCTATATTTGGCGACAATTCTCGGCAAAAACCCTTTTCACGGAGGAGCATCCCCTATGCGGACCAACACCCAGACCAAGCGGGAGCTGGACAAGATCGACCGCAACATCCTGCGCATCCTGCAGGCCGACGGGCGGATTTCGTTTACCGAGCTGGGGGAGAAGGTCGGGCTGTCGACCACGCCCTGCACCGAACGGGTCCGACGCCTGGAGCGCGAGGGGATCATCATGGGCTACAACGCCCGCCTCAATCCGCAGCACTTGAAGGGTAGCCTACTGGTGTTTGTCGAGATCAGCCTCGACTACAAATCCGGCGACACCTTTGAAGAATTCCGACGTGCCGTGCTGAAACTGCCCCATGTGCTGGAGTGCCACCTGGTCTCAGGGGACTTCGACTACCTGGTGAAGGCGCGAATTTCCGAGATGGCGTCGTACCGCAAACTGCTGGGCGATATCCTGCTCAAGCTGCCCCATGTGCGCGAGTCCAAGAGCTATATCGTGATGGAAGAGGTGAAGGAGAGCCTGAACCTGCCGATCCCGGATTGATCCTGTGGGAGCTGGCTTGCCTGCGATAGCGATCAACCCGCCGCCATTTTCATTGCCTGGCACACCGTCATCGCAGGCAAGCCAGCTCCCACCTTTTGACCGAGTACATCTGTCAGACCAGCACCTGCCGCGTCGTCGCCATGTACTCGTGAATCTGCTTCTCCACCCGAGGGTGAATCAGCTCCACCGGGCCACGGTTGTTGGGGCATGGCAGGCTGGGTGTAGTCCCAAACAGCCTACAGATCAACGGGCGCTCGTCGTACACCGTGCAACCGTTGGGCCCCAGGTGCACGCAGTTCAGCTCATCCATGGCCGCTTCCTGCTCGGCCGCCGTCTTGCGCGGCAGGCGCGACATTTCCTCGGTGGAGGTCGTCACCGGCCCACAGCAATCATGGCAACCCGGCACACACTCGAACGAGGGGATCTGCCGGCGCAGCGCGTTGACTTTCTGGCTGTTGCAACTCATTGAAACCCATACCGAACGGCGAATAGGCGTGGATTTTGCCCTAAAAGCCCCGAGTGAGACAGCTTCACCCGACCGCTGTATCCTGCGTCAAATTTTCCAAACACGGATGCTCCCCATGACCGCCAGCGCCCGGCACACCGCTTCCTACTACGCCGCCAGCAGCCTGCCGCAACCCGATTACCCGGCACTGGCGGGCGAAGTCGTCGCCGATGTGTGCGTGGTGGGCGGCGGGTTTTCCGGGCTGAACACGGCGCTGGAACTGGCCGAGCGCGGCTTTAGCGTGGTGTTGCTGGAGGCGCGCAAGATCGCCTGGGGCGCCAGCGGGCGTAACGGCGGGCAATTGATTCGTGGCGTCGGCCATGGCCTCGATCAGTTTGCCCATGTGGTCGGCACCGAAGGCGTGCGGCAGATGAAGCTGATGGGCCTGGAAGCCGTGGAAATCGTGCGCCAGCGGGTCGAGCGCTTACAGATTGATTGCGACCTGACCTGGGGCTACTGCGACCTGGCCAACAAACCCCGCGACCTGCAAGGCCTGGCCGCCGATGCCGAAGAACTGCGCGAGCTGGGCTATCGCCATGAACTGCGCCTGCTGCAAGCCGGAGAGATGGGCAGCGTGATCGGCTCCGACCGCTATGTGGGCGGCATGATCGACATGGGCTCCGGCCACCTGCACCCGCTGAACCTGGCCCTCGGCGAAGCCGCCGCCGCGCAGCAACTGGGGGTGAGGTTGTTTGAGCAATCGCAAGCGCTACGCATCGACTACGGCCCTGAAGTCAACGTCCACACCGCCCACGGCAACGTGCGCGCCAAGACCCTGGTACTGGGTTGCAATGCCTATCTCAACGACCTCAACCCCCACCTGAGTGGCAAGGTGCTGCCGGCCGGCAGCTACATCATCGCCACCGAACCCTTGAGCCCGGCCCAGGCCGCCGAGCTGCTGCCGCAAAATATGGCGGTGTGCGACCAGCGGGTCACCGTGGACTACTTCCGCCTGTCGGCCGACCGGCGCCTGCTGTTCGGCGGTGCCTGCCACTATTCCGGGCGCGATCCCCAGGACATCGGTGCCTATATGCGGCCGAAGATGCTCAAGGTCTTCCCGCAGTTGGCCGAGGTGAAGATCGACTATCAATGGGGCGGCATGATCGGCATCGGCGCCAACCGCCTGCCGCAAATTGGCCGGCTGGCCGACCAGCCCAATGTGTACTTTGCCCAGGCCTATGCCGGCCATGGCCTGAACGCCACCCACCTGGCCGGCAAGCTGTTGGCCGAAGCCATCAGCGGCCAGCACAGTGGGCGCTTCGATCTGTTTGCCCAGGTGCCACATATCACCTTCCCCGGCGGCAAGCACCTGCGCTCACCGCTGTTGGCCCTGGGCATGCTCTGGCACCGGATGAAAGAACTGCTCTGACTCAACCGCGCCAGAACGGCTTCAAGCCTTCCTGGCGCGCCTGCTCGGCACTCAGGCCGATATCGCGCAGTTGCTCCGGGGTCAGGTCCAGCAGGGCCTGGCGCGTGTGGCAACGACGCCAGAACAGTTCCCAACGGCCTGGGTTGCCAGGCGCCAGCCCGGCCATCTCGCGCCCCTGCCCTGCTTCCAGTTCCTGACTGTGTAACGCCAGCCGCACATCGCTCAAGCCACTCATTGTCTTGCCCCTCATTTGCCTGTTGCCATGAGTGACTAGAATGGACGGCGCGGCAAAACCATTACAGATTCAACCCATCTTTATTAAATCCATACAGATACTGCCAAGCGCGGGCTGAATCCTGTATTTTCCTCCCATCTGTACTGGTCCCCGGGGAGCGACCGCCATGACCCTCTACGTCAACCTTGCCGAACTGCTGGGCACCCGCATCGAACAGGGCTTCTATCGCCCCGGCGACCGCCTGCCCTCGGTACGCGCCCTGAGCGTGGAACACGGGGTCAGCCTGAGCACTGTGCAACAGGCTTACCGGTTACTGGAAGATAACGGCCTGGCAACGCCCAAGCCGAAATCCGGCTACTTCGTGCCCGTCGGGCGCGAGCTGCCGGCGCTGCCCGCCGTGGGTCGACCGGCCCAGCGCCCAGTGGAGATATCCCAGTGGGACCAGGTGCTGGAACTGGTGCGCGCGGTGCCGCGCAAAGATGTCATACAGATGGGCCGCGGCATGCCGGATGTACTGTCACCGACCATCAAGCCGCTGCTGCGCAGCCTGGCCCGGGTCAGCCGGCGCCAGGACCTGCCAGGCCTGTATTACGACAATATCTACGGCTGTATGGAGCTGCGCGAACAAGTCGCCCGTCTGTCATTGGATTCCGGCTGCCAGCTCGACGCCCAGGATATTGTGATCACCACCGGCTGCCATGAGGCACTGTCCGCCAGCATCCGCGCCATATGCGAGCCCGGCGATATCGTCGCCGTCGACTCGCCAAGCTTCCATGGCGCCATGCAAACCCTCAAGGGCCTGGGCATGAAAGCCCTGGAAATCCCCACCGACCCGCTGACCGGCATCAGCCTCGAAGCCCTGGAACTGGCCCTGGAACAATGGCCGATCAAAGTCATCCAGTTGACCCCCAACTGCAACAACCCCCTGGGCTACATCATGCCCGAGGCGCGCAAGCGGGCGCTGCTGACCCTGGCCCAGCGCTTTGACGTGGCAATCATCGAAGACGATGTGTATGGAGAACTGGCCTACAGCTACCCGCGACCACGCACCATCAAATCCTTCGACGAAGATGGCCGCGTCCTGCTCTGCAGTTCCTTCTCCAAGACCCTGGCCCCCGGCCTGCGGATCGGCTGGGTAGCACCTGGCCGCTACCTGGAGCGGGTGCTGCACATGAAATACATCAGCACCGGCTCCACCGCCACCCAACCGCAGATTGCCATTGCCGAGTTCCTCAAGAACGGGCACTTCGAGCCGCACTTGCGGCGCATGCGCAGCCAATACCAGCGCAACCGCGACCTGATGCTCGATTGGGTCAGCCGCTATTTCCCCGCCGGCACCCGCGCCAGCCGGCCCCAGGGCAGCTTTATGCTGTGGGTGGAGCTGCCCGAGGGCTTCGACACCCTCAAGCTCAACCGGGCCCTGGTCGAACAAGGGGTGCAGATTGCCGTGGGCAGCATCTTTTCCGCCTCGGGCAAATACCGTAATTGCCTGCGGATGAACTACGCTGCCAAGCCAACACCCCAGATTGAAGAGGCGGTGCGCAAGGTCGGGGCAACGGCGATCAAGATGCTCGCCGAAGCCGAACAGCATGTGGACTGACCTTTTGCCAGCAATCACCGTCCTATTGCCCACCACCGCCCTGATTCGGAACCTGCCTCTTTGATGAGCCCACGGCTGTTAGCGTTTTTCCTGCTGGGGTTCCTGGGCCTGGGCGGTTGCGCCACCCTGGACCTGCCCCGGGTGCCCAGCGAGGCACTGCCGGCGGCGCAGTCCGCCTTCGGTCGTTCGATCCAGGCCCAGGCTGCGCCCTACCAGGGCCGCTCCGGGTTCCGCCTGCTGCCCAACAGCAGCGAAGCGTTCATGGCCCGCGCCGAATTGATCCGCAATGCCCAGGCCAGCCTCGACCTGCAGTACTACATCGTCCATGACGGCATCAGCACGCGCATGCTGGTGGACGAGCTGCTCACCGCGGCCGACCGTGGCGTGCGGGTCCGCATCCTGCTGGACGACACCACCAGCGACGGCCTGGACCAGATCATCGCCACCCTGGCCGCGCACCCGCAGATCCAGATCCGCCTGTTCAACCCGCTGCACCTGGGCCGCAGTACCGGGGTGACGCGGGCCATGGGGCGGCTGTTCAACCTGTCGCTGCAACACCGGCGCATGCACAACAAGCTGTGGCTCGCGGACAACAGCGTGGCGATTGTCGGCGGGCGCAACCTGGGGGATGAGTATTTCGATGCCGAGCCCAACCTGAACTTCACCGATATCGACATGCTCAGCGTGGGACCGGTGGCCGAACAACTGGGCCACAGCTTTGACCAGTACTGGAACAGTGCGTTGAGCAAACCCATTGCCGACTTCATCTCCAGCGCGCCGTCCTCCCGCGACCTGGCCACGGCGCGCGGGTACCTGGAAACCTCCCTGGCCGAGTCCCGCCAGCAGAACCACGCCCTGTATAACCGCCTGCGGACCTACAAGACCCAGCCGCGCATGGATATCTGGCGCCGGGAACTGATCTGGGCCTGGAACCAGGCACTGTGGGATGCGCCGAGCAAGGTCCTGGCCAGGGGTGATCCCGATCCACGGCTGCTGCTCACCACCCAACTGGCCCCGGAGCTCGAAGGGGTGCACCGCGAACTGATGATGATCTCGGCCTATTTCGTCCCCGGCCAGCACGGCCTGGCGTACCTGACCAGCCGGGCGGATGCGGGCGTGGCGGTGAGCCTCTTGACCAACGCCCTGGAAGCCACTGACGTACCGGCGGTACATGGCGGCTACGCGCCCTATCGCAAGGCGCTGCTGGAGCACGGGGTGAAGTTGTATGAACTGCGCCGCCAACCGGGCGACGGCGGCGGCGGCAGTGGCCCGCACCTGCTGGGCAGCCGCTCGTTGTATGGATCCGATTCCAGCCTGCACAGCAAGGCGATGATCTTCGATCGGCAAAAATCGTTTACCGGCTCGTTCAACTCCGACCAGCGCTCGGTACTGTGGAACACCGAGGTCGGCGTACTGGTGGACAGCCCGGAACTGGCCGAGCATGTGCGCAACCTGGCCCTGCAAGGGATGGCGCCAGCCCTGAGCTATGAGGCGAAACTGCAGGATGGCCAGGTGGTATGGGTCACGGAGGATAACGGCCAGATACACACCCTGACCCGCGAGCCAGGCAGCTGGTGGCGCCGGTTCAATGCCTGGTTCGCCACCACCGTGGGCCTGGAGCGCATGCTCTAAGCACCACCAGCGCCCACAGCTTGGATGCCATTTCCAAGTCAGGCCGGTTGCTCAACGCCAAACGCCCCTTGGCGCAACAACAGAATCACCAGCCCCAAGGCCCCCACCGCCATCAGCAAGGGCAAGGCATGCCCGCTAATCCACTGGCTGCCCGCCCCCGCCACCAGTGGGCCGATCAGGCAACCAATCCCCCACAACTGCGCAATATGGGCATTGGCCCGCACCAGCGCATCGTCCCGGTAGCGCTCGCCGATCAGGATCAACGACAGGGTAAACAACCCCCCGGCGCTGGCACCGAACAGCACCCAGATCGGCCAGATCAGCCAGGTATCGAGTAATGGCGCAATGGCCAGGCTCGACAGCAGCAGCAACACGGCGCAACCGAGAAACAGGGTGCGCCTGGGCAGGTAGTCGGCCAGCGCGCCAATCGGCAATTGCAGCAAGGCATCGCCTACCACCACGGTGCTGACCATCGCCAGCGCCACCTCGGCGGTGAAGCCCTGTTGCAGGCAATACACCGGCAACAGCGTGAGGATCATCGCCTCGAACGCGGCAAACAGCGCCACCGCCCAGGCAATCGCCGGCAGGCCCCGGCAAAAGCCCCACAAGTCGCCGAAGGTCACGCTGAAGGCCTCCGCCGTCGGCGCTCCGCTGCGCCCCAGCAGCAGGAACGGCGCCACGAGCAACAGGCCGACGCCAACCCAGAAGCCATAGTCATGACCGGTGCCCAGCACGCCGAGCAATAACGGCCCCGACAGCTGGCTCAAGGCGTAGGTACAGCCATACAGCGCCACCAGCCGGCCCCGCCATTGCTCTACCACCAGTTGGTTGATCCAGCTTTCGCCGAGGATAAACACGATGGTCAGGATCACCCCGATCATCAACCGCAGCACCAGCCACACCGGGTAGCTGGGCCATACCGCGAGCAAACCGATGGAAACCGCCCCGGCCCACAGGCACAGGCGCATCAGGTTCGCCGTGCCCAGCCAGGAGGCCAGGCGACTGGACACCTTGGCGCCCAACAACACACCGAACGCCGGCATGGCCGCCATAAGGCCGATGGCAAAGTTGCCATAACCCCAGCTTTCCAGGCGCAGGGACACCAGCGGCATGCTCACACCCAGGGCGAGGCCGACGCTGAGTACCGAGGCCAGGACGGCGAAGTAAGTCGCCCAACGCATTGCCACGCTCCTGTGGATTATTTCCAGATCACACAAAACAGTGTGGGAGCGGGCTTGCTCGCGATTGCGCTGGGTCAGTCAATACATGTACCGACTGAAACTCCGCCATCGCGGGCAAGCCCGCTCCCACATTTGGATCTACTGTAGCTGGAGCCCGGGGTTACAGCTTGATCCAGGTCGCCTTCAGCTCGGTGTACTTGTCGAACGCATGCAGCGATTTGTCGCGACCGTTGCCCGACTGCTTGAACCCACCAAACGGTGCAGTCATGTCGCCGCCATCGTATTGGTTGACCCACACGCTACCGGCACGCAGGGCCTTGGCGGTCAGGTGCGCCTTGGAAATATCCGAGGTCCATACCGCAGCGGCCAGGCCATAAGGCGTGTCGTTGGCGATGGCCACGGCTTCTTCAGCGCTGTCGAAGGTCAGCACCGACAACACCGGGCCAAAGATCTCTTCCTGGGCAATCTTCATGGCGTTGGTCACGCCGTCGAAAATCGTCGGCTCGACGTAGGTGCCGCCGGTCTCCTGCAGGGTACGCTTGCCACCGGCCACCAGCTTGGCGCCATCGGCATGCCCGGCTTCGATGTACGACAGCACGGTGTTCATCTGCTGGGTATCCACCAGCGCACCGACATTGGTCGCCGGGTCCAGCGGGTTGCCCGGCTTCCAGCCCTTGAGGGCCTCGATCACCATCGGCAGGAACTTGTCCTTGATCGAACGCTCCACCAGCAGGCGCGAGCCGGCAGTGCAGACTTCGCCCTGGTTGAAGGCGATGGCGCCCGCGGCGGATTCGGCAGCGGCTTGCAGGTCCGGGGCATCAGCAAACACGATGTTCGGGCTCTTGCCGCCCGCTTCCAGCCAGACGCGCTTCATGTTCGATTCGCCGGAGTAGATCATCAGTTGCTTGGCGATCTTGGTCGAACCGGTGAACACCAGGGTGTCGACGTCCATATGCAGCGCCAGGGCCTTGCCCACGGTGTGGCCGTAGCCCGGCAGCACGTTGAGCACGCCTTTGGGGATGCCGGCTTCAACGGCCAGGGCCGCGATGCGGATGGCCGTCAGCGGCGATTTTTCCGATGGCTTGAGCACGACCGAGTTACCGGTGGACAGCGCCGGCCCCAGCTTCCAGCAGGCCATCATCAGCGGGAAGTTCCACGGCACAATGGCCGCCACTACGCCGACGGGCTCGCGGGTCACCAGGCCCAGTTGGTCATGGGGGGTGGCGGCGACTTCGTCGTAAATCTTGTCGATGGCCTCGCCGCTCCAGCTCAGGGCTTGCGCCGCGCCAGGGATGTCGATGCCCAGGGAATCGCCGATGGGCTTGCCCATGTCCAGGGTTTCGAGCAGGGCCAGTTCTTCGGCATTGGCCTTGAGCAGCGCGGCGAAGCGGATCATGGTGGCTTTGCGCTTGGCCGGGGCCAGGCGTGACCAGGCACCGGTGTTGAAGGTGGCGCGGGCGTTTTCCACGGCGCGCTGGGCGTCTGCGACGTCACAGCTGGCAACCGTGCTCAGCAGGCGGCCATCGACCGGGCTGAGGCATTCAAACGTGGCGCCGGAAACTGCGGCGGTGTATTCGCCATTAATGTAGGCGCGACCTTCGATCTTCAGGTCCTTGGCGCGTTGTTCCCAGTCGGCACGGGTCAGGGTGGTCATGCGAGTGTCCTCCTCTTATTAAATATAAGGGCCCGGCGTTATAACCGTTCCCTTCCAAATGCTTGCCCGGCCAGCCAGCTATTCGGTCCGAGGCACCCGCCACCCTAAACCAGCCACAAGGGATGTTTCAATATATTTGACATAACGGCAGCAAACGCCCTTGCGATGTTCATTTTAATAAACATAGACTTTGGCTCTCCAACCCCAGGCCTAGACGGGATACGTGCATGAACATTCAGGATGTCGTCGATTTCAGCCAGGCGAACACCGCCGCCGAACGCTACCGCCCCGCCACAGAAAAAGTCCTCAAGGGCGACCCCCAGCAGACGCTCTACAACCACTACAACAGCCCGTGCGGCCAGATGAACGCCGGAGTGTGGGAAGGTGAAGTCGGGCAATGGAAGGTGAACTACACCGAACACGAGTACTGCGAGATCGTGCAGGGCGTTTCAGTGCTGCGCGATGCCGAGGGCAACGCCAAGACCTTGCGCGCCGGTGATCGCTTCGTCATCCCCGCCGACTTCAGTGGCACCTGGGAGGTGCTGGAGCCGTGCCGCAAGATCTACGTGGTATTTGAAGAAAAGGCCTGATCGGTCGAGCGCGACTTTTTCCAAGGCAAAAAAAACCCGCATCGTGAGATACGGGTTTTTTTCACAAGAAAGAAAACCAATTACTTGATTTTGCCTTCTTTGTAGATCACGTGCTTGCGAACGCGCGGGTCGAACATTTTCTTTTCGAGCTTGTCCGGGGTAGTACGCTTGTTCTTGTCGGTAGTGTAGAAGTGACCAGTACCGGCGCTAGAGATCATTCGAATCAATTCACGCATGATTTAGCTCCTTAGATTTTGCCGTCGCGGCGCAGTTCAGCGAGCACGACAGTGATGCCACGCTTGTCGATGATGCGCATGCCTTTGGCAGATACGCGCAGACGGACAAAACGTTTCTCTTCTTCAACCCAGAAGCGGTGATGCTGCAGGTTTGGCAGGAAACGACGACGGGTTTTGTTGTTTGCGTGGGAAATGTTATTCCCAGTCACCGGACCCTTACCGGTAACTTGACAGACTCTCGACATGCCTCAGCCCTCTAAAACCACATGCCCAACCCGGCATGGGTTGGCCGCTTAATCTCTCAGTCATTTGGCGCCAGGCGCCGCGTTTCTTTAAGGGTCTTACCGGCTACACCTACAGTGAAGGAACCGGGCCCCTAGAAAAGAGCGCTGCTTTATACCAGAAAGACCCATGCGCAACAACAGCCGGTGTGTTTTTCCCGCTGTAAATCTCGCCCGAACAGGGCGCAAGCACTGCCAGGGTGGGCCGCCGTGCTGGCGGACCGCTCGTCGCACCGAATGATTTATCGCCGCAGCCTGTAGGCCACAGGCGCCGGGCAAAATGACCTGAAGTGCCATCAAAACAGTATTTGCCCTAAATGCACAGGCAAAAATGGGCTAGTCATTTGTGAATCAGGCCACTACGGTAGGCGTTTTCCAGACTGCACTCGCAGATGGGCCTCCGATCTGCAAAGGAAACCGACCATGCGCTTCGCTGCCCTGCCGCTCTTGCTCACCCCGCTCTTCTTCACTTCGCTGGCCCAGGCGGCTTCCACGCTGAGCGTCTGCACCGAGGCCAGCCCCGAAGGGTTCGATGTGGTGCAATACAACTCGCTGACCACCACCAACGCCTCGGCGGATGTGCTGATGAACCGCCTGGTGGACTTCGACGCCGCGAGCGGCAAACTGGTGCCGAGCCTGGCCGACAGCTGGGACGTCTCGCCGGACGGCCTGACCTACACCTTTAAATTGCACCCGGACGTCAAGTTCCACCGCACCGCGTATTTCAACCCAAGCCGCAGCCTCACCGCCGAAGACGTGCGCTTTAGCTTCGAGCGCATGCTCGACCCGGCCAACCCCTGGCACCAGGTCGCCCAGAGCGGCTTCCCCCACGCCCAGTCCCTGCAACTGCCGGCGCTGATCAAGAAGATCGACGCCCTGGACCCGCTGACCGTGCGCTTTACCCTGAACCACGCCGACTCCACGTTCCTCGCCGCACTGAGCATGGGCTTTGCCTCGATCTACCCGGCCGAATACGCAGGCAACCTGCTCAAGGCCGGCACCCCGGAAAAGCTCAACAGCCAACCCATCGGCACCGGACCGTTCGTTTTCGGGCGCTTCCAGAAAGATGCGGCCATTCGCTACAAGGCCAACCCGGACTATTTTGCCGGTAAACCTGCTGTGGATAACTTGATCTTTGCCATCACCCCGGACGCCAATGTGCGCCTGCAGAAACTACGCCGCAATGAATGCCAGATCGCCTTGTCCCCCAAGCCTCTGGATATCGGCGAGGCGCAACAGGATCCTGCGCTCAAGGTGGAAAAAACCGCAGCCTTCATGACCGCCTTTGTGGCCATCAACAGCCAGCACCCACCGCTGGACAAGCCGCAAGTGCGCCAGGCGATCAACCTGGCTTTCGACAAGGCCAGCTACCTCAAGGCCGTGTTTGAAGGCACCGCCGAAGCCGCCAGCGGCCCCTACCCGTCCAATACCTGGGGTTTTGCCAAGGAGTTGCCGGGTTATCCACAGGACATCGCCAAGGCCAAGGGGCTGCTGGATCGCGCCGGACTCAAGGACGGTTTCAAGACCACTATCTGGACCCGGCCATCAGGTAGCCTGCTCAACCCCAACCCGAGCCTGGGCGCCCAGCTGTTGCAGGCCGACCTGGCCAAGGTCGGCATCCAGGCCGAGATCCGCGTGATCGAATGGGGCGAACTGATCCGCCGCGCCAAGGCGGGCGAGCACGACCTGCTGTTCATGGGCTGGGCCGGCGACAATGGCGACCCGGATAACTTCCTGACCCCGCAGTTTTCCTGCGCGGCGGTCAAGTCCGGCACCAACTTCGCCCGCTACTGCGACCCGGCGCTGGACAAGCTGATCAGTGCCGGCAAGACCACCCACGAGCAAGGCGTGCGCAGCAAGCTGTACCAGCAGGCGCAGGCGCAGATCCAGCAGCAGGCGCTGTGGTTGCCGCTGGCCCACCCGACGGCCTTTGCCCTGACGCGCAAGAATGTCGAGGGGTATCAGGTTAGTCCGTTTGGGCGGCAGGATTTTTCCAAGGTTGGTGTAAGGCCGTAAGCTGCCCCTCCTATATCCACCCATATTCGGCCATCGACAGCGGGTCTCCCTCACCGACAATGATGTGGTCCAACACCCGCACATCCACCAGCTCCAGGGCCTTTTGCAGCACCTTGGTCAATTTTCGATCAGCGAGGCTGGGTTCGGCATTCCCGGAAGGGTGGTTGTGGCACAGGATCAATGCCGCCGCGTTGTAGTCCAGGGCGCGTTTGACCACATGTCGCGGATACACCGTGGCGTTGTCGATGGTGCCCTGGAACAGTGCCTCAAACCCCAGCACCCGGTGCCTTGAGTCGAGAAACAGGCAGCCGAATATCTCGTGGGGCTCATGGCGCAGCAGTGCCTTGAGGTAGTCACGCACGGCAATCGGGCTGTCCAGCACCGAATCGTGGCGCACCCGTTCGGCCAGGTGGCGCCGGCCCATTTCCAGTACGGCCTGCAACTGGGCGAACTTGGCCGGCCCCAGGCCCAGATGCTGGATAAACACCCCCTGCCGGGCCTCCAGCAGCGCACGCAGGCTGCCAAATTGCCCCAGCAGGTGGCGCGCCAGGTCCACCGCGCTTTTGCCCGAGACACCGGTACGCAGGAAAATCGCCAGCAACTCGGCATCCGAGAGACTCGCCGCCCCCAACTCCAAAAGCTTCTCCCGCGGACGCTCCGCCGCAGGCCAATTGCGAATACTCATGGCACCTCCGTGTGCATGTGCGCCGCTGTTGCATGGCGGACGCTGTGTTATCTTAGCCGCTCTTTTTTGCGCGCGATTTCACCTGGGGAGGGGGGATCGCAACGCCATCACTGAACTGGAAAGGCAAACCAATGCAGCGTCTGTATCGGAAACGCATCGTTCTCGGCGTCGGCGGCGGCATTGCCGCCTACAAGAGCGCAGAGTTGGTTCGCAGGCTCCTGGACCAGGGCGCCGAAGTGCGCGTGGTCATGACCCGTGGCGGCAGTGAATTCATTACCCCGTTGACCATGCAGGCCCTGTCCGGCCACCCGGTGCACCTGGACCTGCTGGACCCGGCGGCCGAAGCCGCCATGGGCCATATCGAACTGGCCAAATGGGCCGACCTGGTGCTGATCGCCCCCGCCACCGCCGACCTTATCGCGCGCCTCGCCCAAGGCATTGCCGACGACCTGCTGACCACACTGGTGCTGGCCACCGACGCCACTGTCGCCATCGCCCCGGCAATGAACCAGGCCATGTGGCGCGACCCGGCCACCCAGGCCAACACCCAACTCCTGCAAAGCCGTGGCCTCAAGGTCTTCGGCCCGGCCTCCGGCAGCCAGGCCTGTGGCGATGTCGGCCTGGGCCGCATGCTCGAAGCCACCGACCTGGCGCTGTGCGCCGCCGAGTGTTTCCAGCACCTGGCCCTGACCGGCAAGCACGTACTGATTACGGCCGGCCCAACCCAGGAAAACATCGACCCGGTGCGCTACATCACCAACCATAGCTCAGGGAAAATGGGCTTTGCCCTGGCTGAAGCGGCGGTTGAGGCAGGCGCACGCGTGACCCTGATCACCGGCCCGGTGCATCTGCCGACCCCCGACCGGGTCACCCGCATCGACGTCGTCAGCGCCCGCGACATGCTCGCTGCCTGTGAGGCGGCGATTCCCTGCGATGTGTTTATCGCTTCGGCGGCGGTTGCAGACTACCGCCCGGAAGTGGTTGCGCCGCAAAAACTCAAGAAAGACCCTACAAGCGGTGACGGCCTGCTCCTGCAAATGGTGCGCAACCCGGACATTCTGGCCACCATCGCCAGCCGCGCCGATCGTCCGTTCAGCGTCGGTTTCGCCGCCGAGACCGAAAACCTGCTGGACTACGCCGCCCGCAAACTGAAAGACAAAAACCTCGACCTGATCGTTGCCAATGATGTCGCCAACCCGAGCATCGGCTTCAACAGCGAGGAAAACGCCTGCAGCGTGATTGACCGCGAGCTGCACGCCACCCTTTTCGCCCAGACCAGCAAGGGCAAGATTGCCCGCCAACTGATCTCTTTTATCGCCCAACGGCTGAACCAGGTTTAATGTCCATGCACGCTTTGCAAGCCAAGATCCTCGACCCCCGCCTCGGCAGTGAATTCCCATTGCCGGCCTACGCCACACCCGGCTCCGCCGGCCTGGACCTGCGCGCCATGCTCAAGCAGGACACCGTCCTTGAGCCGGGCCAGACCCTGCTGATCCCCACCGGCCTGTCGATCTACGTCGGCGACCCCGGCCTGGCCGCGCTGATCCTGCCGCGCTCGGGCCTGGGCCACAAACACGGGATCGTGCTGGGCAACCTGGTGGGCCTGATCGACTCCGACTACCAGGGCGAACTGATGGTCTCGTGCTGGAACCGTGGCCAGACCGCCTTCAACATCGCCGTCGGCGAGCGTATCGCCCAACTGGTGCTGGTGCCGGTGGTGCAGGCGCATTTTGAACTGGTCACCGAGTTCGACGAAACCCAGCGCGGCGCTGGCGGTTTCGGGCATTCCGGCAGCCACTGACTACGCTCAGGCATGCCGGGCCCTGCGTCCGGCATGCCCCGATGGCATTTTCGCACCACGAACTCTAGGGCAAAAACGCCGTCTTACCCTTCAGTTTGAACCTGCCGGTCGCCACATTCAGGCCTGTCCGCCCCGTATCGATGGAGTTTCCCCAGTGATGAGCAACGCAGCCCCAGTCGCACCGACGTTTCCCGACAGCATTTTCCGCGCCTACGACATCCGTGGTGTCGTCCCGAAAACCCTGACCGCCGAAACCGCCTACTGGATCGGCCGTGCCATCGGTTCGCAAAGCCTGGCCCAGGGCGAGCCCCACGTGTCGGTGGGGCGTGACGGTCGCCTGTCCGGCCCCGAACTGGTGGAGCGCCTGATCCAGGGCCTGGCCGACAGTGGCTGCCATGTCAGCGACGTCGGCCTGGTGCCGACCCCGGCGCTGTACTACGCGGCCAACGTACTGGCCGGCAAATCCGGCGTGATGCTCACCGGCAGCCACAACCCATCGGACTACAACGGCTTCAAGATCGTGATTGCTGGCGACACCCTGGCCAACGAACAGATCCAGGCCCTGCACACGCGCCTGAAAACCAATGACCTGACCAGCGGCCAGGGCAGCATCACCCAGGTCGATATCCTCCAGCGCTATTCGGACGAAATCACCCGCGACGTCAAGCTCGCGCGGCGCCTGAAAGTCGTGGTGGACTGCGGCAACGGCGCCGCCGGCGTGATCGCCCCGCAATTGCTCCAAGCCTTGAACTGCGAAGTGATCCCGCTGTTCTGCGAGGTCGACGGCAACTTCCCCAAC
Source organism: Pseudomonas sp. GW821-FHT01D09 (assembly GCF_059422465.1). NCBI lineage: Bacteria > Pseudomonadati > Pseudomonadota > Gammaproteobacteria > Pseudomonadales > Pseudomonadaceae > Pseudomonas > Pseudomonas sp. GW821-FHT01D09. The sequence goes on along the minus strand of NZ_JBWKWY010000005.1, from coordinate 81,666 downwards.
CATCACCCCGACCCGGGCAAGCCTGAAAACCTGGTGGACCTGATCGCCAAGGTCGCCGAAGTGGGCGCCGATCTGGGCCTGGCCTTCGACGGCGACGGCGACCGCGTGGGCGTGGTGACCAACACCGGCAGCATCGTGTTCCCGGACCGCCTGCTGATGCTGTTCGCCCGCGACGTGGTGGCGCGCAACCCGGGCGCCGAGATCATCTTCGACGTCAAATGCACCCGACGCCTGACGCCGCTGATCAAGGAATACGGCGGCCGCCCACTGATGTGGAAGACCGGCCACTCGTTGATCAAAAAGAAAATGAAAGAAACCGGTGCCCTGCTGGCCGGCGAAATGAGCGGCCATGTGTTCTTCAAGGAACGCTGGTTCGGTTTTGACGACGGCATCTACAGCGCCGCCCGCCTGCTGGAAATCCTCAGCAAGGAGCAATCCAGTGCCGAGGAACTGTTCGAGACCTTCCCGAACGATATTTCGACGCCGGAAATCAATATCCATGTGACCGAAGAGAGCAAATTCAGCATCATTGACGCATTGCACGATGCGCAATGGGGGGCAGGCGCCAACCTGACCACCATTGATGGTGTGCGAGTCGACTATGCCGAAGGCTGGGGCCTGGTTCGCGCGTCCAACACCACGCCGGTGCTGGTCCTGCGTTTCGAGGCGGATACCGAGGCCGAGCTGCAGCGCATCAAGGACGTGTTCCACGCCCAGTTGAAACGTGTTGCCCCTGATCTCCAACTACCGTTCTGATTATTTGCCCCGGAGCCCTGAATGACCCTCGAACGCGACGCCGCCGCCAACACCGCCAAGGTCCTTTCCGAAGCGCTGCCTTACATTCGACGCTACGTCGGCAAGACGCTGGTGATCAAGTACGGCGGCAATGCCATGGAAAGCGACGAGCTGAAAACCGGCTTTGCCCGCGATATCGTGCTGATGAAAGCCGTCGGGATCAACCCGGTGGTGGTGCACGGCGGCGGCCCGCAGATCGGTGACCTGCTCAAGCGCCTGTCCATCGAGAGTCATTTTATCGACGGCATGCGCGTCACCGATGCGCAGACCATGGACGTGGTGGAGATGGTCCTTGGCGGCCAGGTGAACAAAGACATCGTCAACCTGATCAACCGCCACGGCGGCAGCGCCATCGGCCTGACCGGCAAGGACGCCGAGCTGATCCGGGCGAAGAAACTCACCGTGACCCGCAAGACCCCGGAGATGACCCAGCCGGAAATCATCGACATCGGCCAGGTGGGCGAAGTGATCGGCATCAACACCGATTTGCTCAACCTGCTGGTCAAGGGCGACTTCATCCCGGTGATCGCGCCGATCGGCGTGGGGGCCAATGGCGAGTCCTACAACATCAACGCCGACCTGGTGGCCGGCAAGGTGGCCGAGGCCCTGAAGGCCGAGAAGCTGATGCTGCTGACCAACATCGCCGGCCTGATGGACAAGGAAGGCAAGGTCCTGACCGGCCTGACCACCCAGCAGGTCGACGACCTGATCGCCGACGGCACTATCTACGGCGGCATGCTGCCGAAGATCCGCTGCGCACTGGAAGCCGTGCAGGGCGGCGTAGGCAGCTCGCTGATCATCGATGGCCGGGTGCCCAATGCGGTGCTGCTGGAGATCTTCACCGATACCGGCATGGGCACGCTGATCAGCAACCGCAAGCGCCCTTAACAAACAACGCCACAACAAACCCCGCAAACCCTGGCTCGTTGCCAGGGGCGCGGGGTTTTTTATGCCTGCGGCGGCAAGAGTCGCGTCGAGCGCCAGCAAAGGGAGATTGCGCACCTGAAGCCTTGCCGGCCCACCCACGAATGGCAGGGGCTCGTCGCTCGCGGTAGTCTTGTTTCCATAGATAAGAGGATCGAACTGTGGATCTGAATGCCGTAAACATGTTTGTCAGCGTGGTGCAAGCCGGGAGCTTGTCAGCTGCGGCCGACCGCCTGGGGGTGCCGCTGCCTACCCTGAGTCGGCGCGTACGCGAACTGGAGCGGCAGTTAAAGGTGCAGTTGCTGGAGCGCTCCGTCCGCGGCACCCGGCTCACCGACGCCGGGACACGCCTGTACGAACATGCCAGCCGCGGCGTCGAAGCCCTGGCCGAGGGTGAACAAGCCGTCATAAGCGACCAGGCACAACTCAAAGGACGCCTAAGGCTATCGCTGCCCCCGGCGTTCGAGCCGTGGTGGGAATTGCTGGCGGCCTTCCAGCGGCGCTACCCCGATATCCGCGTGCACGCCTACACCACCGAGCGACGGGTCGACCTGGTGGAGGATGGCATTGACGTGGCATTGCGCGTGGGCACCATCACCCACGAAACCATGGTGGCGCGACAACTGCTGAGCTATCGCCACGTACTCGTGGCCAGCCCGTTACTGGTTGAACGATTGGGGATGCCTGATACACCCGAGGCCCTGTACCGGTTTCCCTGTGCAACCTGGAGCACGGGAGCCACCAGCGGGATATGGCGCCTGGGTGGGCAGGTGTTGGAGCCCAAGGCGCTGCTGACCACCAATGACTACGCGCACCTGCGAAGCCGTGCACTGGCGGGGGAAGCCGTCACCGAATTGCCGCCGTTTCTTGCCGCCAAAGCCATTGGCGAGGGGCGGTTGGTCAAACTGTTGCCGGAGCATCCGATGCCAGAACAGCAGATCAACCTGCTTTATCCCTCACATCGTCATCCCTCGGCGATCGTGCGGGCTTACCTGGATTTTTGCCAGAAACATATCACGCAGCTGATGGATACCTAGGCATCGGCTTGTACAGCCCGCGCAACGGGCTGCACAACCGCCCCCATCAGACGCCGAACTGCTCGCGATAGGCCTTGACTGCCGGCAGATGCTGCTTGAGCGCCGGATCATCTTCCAGGAACTGCAACACCTGGCTCAGCGACACGATGCTCACCACGGGAATCCCGAAGTCACGCTCCACTTCCTGGATTGCCGACAATTCACCGTTGCCGCGCTCCTGGCGGTTCAACGCGATCAGCACGCCAGCGGCCTTGGCGCCGTCCTGGGACGCAATGATCTGCATCACTTCACGAATCGCGGTGCCGGCGGTGATCACGTCATCGATGATCAGCACATCGCCGGTCAGCGGCGCGCCGACCAGGCTGCCGCCTTCGCCGTGGGCCTTGGCTTCCTTGCGGTTGAAGCACCATGGCAGATCCCGCCCGTGATGTTCCGCCAGGGCCACGGCAGTGGCGGCGGCCAACGGGATGCCTTTGTAGGCCGGGCCAAACAGCACGTCGAAGGCAATACCGCTTTCAACGATGGCTGCCGCGTAGAAACGACCCAGTTGCGCCAGGGCAGAACCCGAGTTGAACAGGCCGGCATTGAAGAAGTATGGGCTGGTACGCCCGGACTTGAGGGTGAACTCACCGAAGCGCAAAACCCCGCGATCGATGGCAAAACGAATGAAATCGCGTTGATACGCCTGCATGAAAAAAGCCTCAGATACCACGGATTTAGCTAAATAGGTAGACGGCGTGTATCATACACGCACGCGATTTTTGGGGCCATTTATGCGGATCATCAGTGTGAACGTTAATGGTATTCAGGCTGCAGTCGAGCGTGGTTTGCTCAGTTGGCTGCAAGCCCAGAATGCCGACGTCATCTGCCTGCAGGACACCCGCGCCTCCGCCTTTGAACTGGACGACCCAGCCTTCCAACTGGATGGCTACTTCCTTTATGCCTGTGATGCCGAAGTCCCCGCCCAAGGTGGCGTGGCTCTGTACTCACGGTTGCAACCCAAGGCGGTCATCAGCGGCCTCGGCTTCGAGACAGCCGATCGCTACGGGCGCTACCTGCAAGCCGATTTCGACAAAGTCAGTATTGCTACCTTGTTGCTCCCTTCGGGGATGAACGGCGACGAAGACTTGAACCAGAAGTTCAAGCTAATGGACGATTTCGCCCGTTATCTGGATAAACAGCGGCGCAAACGTCGCGAGTACATTTATTGTGGCTCGTTGTACGTGGCGCAACAGAAGCTGGATATCAAGAACTGGCGCGACAGCCAGCAATCCCCGGGTTTCCTGGCGCCGGAACGGGCCTGGATGGACGAGATTGTCGGCAACATGGGTTATGTAGATGCCCTGCGTGAAGTCAGCCGTGAAGGCGACCAGTACAGCTGGTGGCCGGACAACGAACAGGCCGAGATGCTCAACCTGGGCTGGCGTTTTGACTACCAGTTGCTGACCCCCGGCCTGCGCCGGTTTGTCCGCAGCGCACGCTTGCCGCGTCAACCGCGCTTCTCGCAACACGCGCCGTTGATCGTGGACTACGACTGGACCTTGACCATCTGAGGTCAATATCCAGGTACAAAAAAACCGACATCGCTGTCGGTTTTTTTGTGGGCGATCATTATTTGATCAATCGCCAGGTGAACGGGTAACGGTAGGCAATGCCTTTGTTGGCCTTGATCCCGCCGATGATGGTCAACACCAGCGCGGCAATCACCAACACCACCATCAGCAGGAAGCCGATCACCACGAACCCCAGGACAAAACAGACCAGCCAGGCAATGGCCACGGTCAGCTGGAAGTTCAGCGCTTCCTTGCCCTGGTCATCGATCAGCGGGTCCATGTCTTTCTTCACCTGCCATAGGATCAACGGCCCCAGCACACTGCCAAAGGGGAACACCAGGCCCAGGAACGCCGCAAAGTGACAGAGCATGGCCCACTGGCGCACTTCCTTGTTCTGGGCTGACACGGGAAGCTGGTTGTCACTCATGGCGTTGCTCCTTGAGGTCGGTTTCAGTCAGCCAGTGCGGCGTTCTGCAGATCGAAGATTTCGCTCATGCCTTTCTGGGCCAGGGCCAGCATGGCGTTCAGGTCTGCCGGCTGGAATGGCGCGCCTTCGGCGGTGCCCTGCACTTCGATGAACCCACCGGTGCTGGTCATGACCACGTTCAGGTCGGTCTCGGCCGCCGAGTCTTCCAGGTAGTCCAGGTCCAGCACCGGCTCGCCCTGGTACATGCCCACCGATACGGCGGCAATCATCTGCTTGAGCGGGTCGCCGCCTTTCAGGCCGCCGCGTTTCTTGATCACCTTCAGCGCATCGACCAGCGCCACCATGGCGCCGGTGATGGAGGCGGTGCGGGTGCCGCCGTCGGCCTGGATCACATCGCAGTCGACGTACAGGGTCACATCGCCCAGCTTGGACATGTCCAGCGCCGCGCGCAGGGAACGGCCGATCAGGCGCTGGATCTCCAGGGTGCGACCGCCCTGCTTGCCACGGCTGGCTTCACGCTGGTTACGCTCGCCAGTGGCGCGCGGCAACATGCCGTATTCGGCGGTCAACCAGCCCTGGCCCTGGCCCTTGAGGAAACGCGGCACGCCGTTTTCGACGCTGACGGTGCAGATGACCTTGGTATCGCCAAACTCGACCAGTACAGATCCCTCGGCGTGTTTGGTGTAGTTGCGGGTGATGCGGATCGAGCGGAGCTGATCGGCAGCGCGACCACTTGGACGTTTCATAGGGGATACCTGTACTGAGGACGAAAAACTGCCGAGCATTATAGAGCCGCAGGCCGCTTCTCGGCACTGCTAATAAATTCGGTAACGAATGGACAAGCCCTGGCACCCTTTGTCACAGCCCGCATTTGGGGGCGCCCGCCCCGTTGCGCTACAATCCTGCGCCTTCGCAGCCAGTCGGCTTCAATCTACCCACCAGCCCGCCCGTTTGCGGGACTGTATCGCGAGGTACCCCCATGGTGCACAGCATGACCGCCTTCGCCCGCGTCGAAAAAGCCGGGGCCCAGGGCACCCTGAGCTGGGAATTGCGCTCGGTCAACAGCCGCTACCTGGAGCCGCACCTGCGCTTGCCCGAGTCCTTTCGCGACCTGGAGGGCGCCGTACGCGAAGCCCTGCGCGCCGGTATCTCCCGCGGCAAACTGGAGTGCACCCTGCGCTTTACCGAGGAAACCACCGGCAAGCCGCTGCAGGTTGACCGCGAGCGCGCCGCGCAACTGGTCGCCGCCGCCGAGACCATCGCCAGCCTGATCAAGCAGCCAGCGGCCCTGAACCCGCTGGAAGTGTTGGCCTGGCCTGGCGTGCTGGTGGCCGACGCCACTGACCCGCAGGCGCTGAATGCCGAGGCCCTGGCCCTGTTCAACCAGGGCCTCAAGGAGCTCAAGGCCGGCCGCGAGCGCGAAGGCGCCGAGCTGGCCCGGCTGATCAACGAGCGCCTGAACGCCATCGAGGCCGACGTCGTGACCCTGCGCGAGCTGGTGCCGCAAATGCTGGCCACCCAGCGCCAGAAAGTCCTCGACCGCTTCGCCGACATGAAGGCCGACCTCGATCCGCTGCGCCTGGAACAAGAAATGGTCCTGCTCGCGCAAAAAAGCGACGTCGCCGAAGAACTCGACCGCCTGAGCACCCACATTCTGGAAGTGCGCCGCGTGCTCAAGTCGGCGGGTGCCGCTGGTCGGCGCCTGGACTTCCTGATGCAGGAACTCAACCGCGAAGCCAATACACTGGGCTCCAAAGCCTTCGACCCGCGCAGCACCACGGCTGCGGTCAACCTCAAAGTGTTGATCGAGCAAATGCGCGAACAAGTACAGAATATTGAGTAAGGCAACTCCCATGACCCACAGCACCGGCACCCTGTACATCATTTCCGCGCCCTCGGGCGCGGGCAAAAGCAGCCTGGTCAAAGCCCTGACCGACACCAACCCGCAAATCCGCGTCTCGGTCTCCCACACCACCCGCGCCATGCGCCCCGGTGAGGTGAACGGCGTGAACTATCACTTCGTCGAGCGCAGCGAGTTCGTGAAGATGATCGAACACGGTGACTTCCTGGAGCGCGCCGAGGTGTTCGGCAACCTCTACGGCACGTCCCAGAGCCATTTGCAGCAGACCCTCGACGAAGGCCACGACCTGATCCTGGAAATCGACTGGCAGGGCGCCGAACAGGTGCGCCGATTGATGCCCAAGGCACGCTCAGTCTTCATCCTGCCGCCGTCCCTGGAAGCCTTGCACCAGCGCCTGACCAACCGCGGCCAGGACAGCGACGAGATCATCGACGGGCGCATGCGCGAAGCGGTCAGCGAAATGAGCCACTATGTGGACTATGACTACCTGATCATCAACGACGATTTTGCCCACGCCCTGGACGACCTGAAGGCGATTTTCCGCGCCAATCAGCTCCAGCAAAAGCGCCAACAGCAGCGTTTTGGCAAATTGTTGGCCGAACTGCTCGGTTGAATGGCTCTTCCCAAAACCGCTGCAAGGGCCTTACATTGGCCCTTGTAGCGTGTTTGCCGGGGCCTGCGGAAAATCAGCGCTTCCCTAAACGCTGGTGATTTTTTAAACTGTTGAGTCCGCTCGCCCAACCGGGCAGCGCGCATCTTGCATTCGCTCCGAGGAATACCATGGCCCGCGTAACCGTTGAAGACTGCCTAGAACACGTGGATAACCGCTTTGAGCTGGTCATGCTCTCTACCAAGCGTGCCCGTCAATTGGCCACTGGCGGCAAAGAGCCACTGCTCAATTGGGAAAATGACAAGCCTACCGTGATGGCCCTGCGCGAAATCGCGGCCGGCGTGATGAGCTATGACTACATTGCCAGCGCTGAAATCGTTGAAGACGAACCGCTGTTTGCAGCGTTCGAGGACGAGTCCAACGAGGCCGTCTAAGCCTATGCCTGGTCGACGTAGCACGGCGCGGGGTCACAGCCTTCGGCAGGAGTTAATACCTTGCCGAGCATAGACGCCCTCGCCGATCGCTTATCGACCTACCTCGGCACCGACCAGGTCAACCTGGTCCGCCGAGCGTATTTCTACGCCGAACAAGCCCACGACGGCCAACGCCGCCGCAGCGGCGAGGCGTATGTCACCCATCCTCTTGCGGTGGCCAATATTCTTGCCGACATGCACATGGACCATCAGAGCCTGATGGCCGCGATGCTGCATGACGTGATCGAAGACACCGGCATTGCCAAGGAAGCGCTCAGCGCGCAATTTGGCGAAACCGTGGCCGACCTGGTCGACGGGGTCAGCAAGCTGACCCAGATGAACTTCGAGACCAAGGCCGAGGCCCAGGCGGAAAACTTCCAGAAAATGGCCATGGCCATGGCCCGGGATATCCGGGTGATCCTGGTCAAGCTGGCCGACCGGCTGCACAACATGCGCACGCTGGAAGTGCTGTCCGGTGAAAAACGCCGGCGCATCGCCAAGGAAACCCTGGAAATCTACGCGCCCATTGCCAACCGGCTGGGCATGCATGCCATTCGTATCGAATTCGAGGACCTTGGCTTCAAGGCGATGCACCCGATGCGCTCGGCGCGCATCTACCAGGCGGTCAAGCGCGCCCGGGGCAATCGCAAGGAAATCGTCAACAAGATCGAAGAGTCCCTGAGCCATTGCCTGGCAATCGACGAGATTGAAGGCGAGGTCAGCGGCCGGCAGAAGCATATCTACGGCATCTACAAGAAGATGCGCGGCAAGCGCCGGGCCTTCAACGAGATCATGGACGTGTATGCGTTCCGAATCATCGTCGACAAGGTCGATACCTGCTACCGCGTGCTGGGCGCTGTACACAATTTGTACAAACCCCTGCCAGGCCGCTTCAAAGACTACATTGCCATTCCCAAGGCCAACGGCTATCAGTCGCTGCATACCACGCTGTTCGGTATGCATGGGGTGCCGATCGAGATCCAGATCCGCACCCGGGAAATGGAAGAGATGGCCAATAACGGCATCGCCGCCCACTGGCTGTACAAATCCAGTGGCGACGAGCAGCCCAAAGGCACCCATGCCCGCGCCCGCCAATGGGTCAAGGGCGTGCTGGAAATGCAGCAACGTGCCGGCAACTCCCTGGAATTTATCGAAAGCGTGAAGATCGACCTGTTCCCGGACGAGGTCTACGTGTTCACGCCCAAAGGCCGGATCATGGAGCTGCCCAAGGGCTCTACGGCGGTCGACTTTGCCTACGCGGTGCACACCGACGTCGGCAACAGCTGCATCGCCTGCCGGATCAACCGTCGCCTGGCCCCGCTGTCGGAGCCGCTGCAAAGCGGCTCCACCGTGGAGATCGTCAGCGCCCCGGGGGCCCGACCAAACCCGGCCTGGCTCAACTTCGTGGTCACCGGCAAGGCCCGCACCCATATCCGTCATGCCCTGAAGCTGCAACGCCGCTCCGAGTCCATCAGCCTGGGCGAACGCCTGCTGAACAAGGTGCTCAACGGTTTCGACAGCTCCCTGGAGAAAATTCCCAGCGAGCGCGTCCAGGCCATACTCCTTGAGTACCGCCAGGAAGCCATCGAGGACTTGCTCGAAGATATCGGCCTGGGCAACCGCATGGCCTACGTGGTCGCCCGCCGCCTGCTCGGCGAAGGCGAGCAACTGCCGAGCCCTGAAGGCCCGCTGGCCATTCGCGGCACCGAAGGCCTGGTCCTGAGCTACGCCAAGTGCTGCACGCCGATCCCGGGCGACCCGATTGTCGGGCACCTGTCCGCCGGCAAAGGCATGGTGGTGCACCTGGACAACTGCCGCAATATCAGCGAAATCCGCCACAACCCGGAAAAATGCATCCAGCTGTCCTGGGCCAAGGATGTGACCGGCGAATTCAATGTCGAGCTGCGGGTCGAGCTGGAGCACCAGCGTGGCCTGATCGCCCTGCTGGCCAGCAGTGTCAACGCCGCCGACGGCAATATCGAAAAAATCAGCATGGACGAGCGCGATGGTCGCATCAGCGTGGTTCAACTGGTGGTCAGCGTACACGACCGTGTACACCTGGCCCGCGTGATCAAGAAACTGCGTGCCCTGACCGGGGTTATCCGCATCACTCGCATGCGCGCATAACGCCCTCCCTATAGCCCGGACATTACAAGGAGTCATTCATGACCAAGACTGTTATCACCAGCGACAAGGCACCTGCCGCCATCGGTACTTATTCCCAGGCGATCAAGGCGGGCAACACCGTCTACATGTCCGGCCAGATCCCCCTGGACCCAAAGACCATGGAACTGGTTGAAGGCTTTGAAGCCCAGACCGTGCAAGTCTTTGAAAACCTCAAGTCGGTAGCCGAAGCCGCGGGCGGTTCGTTCAAGGACATCGTCAAGCTGAACATCTTCCTTACCGACCTGAGCCACTTCGCCAAGGTCAACGAGATCATGGGCAAGTACTTTGAACAGCCCTACCCAGCCCGTGCCGCCATTGGCGTTGCCGCCCTGCCAAAGGGTTCGCAGGTTGAGATGGACGCGATTCTGGTCATCGAGTAATACATTCGGCGCAACCCACGGGGTTGCGCCGACTTCGTTTTAAAAGGATTTCGTAATGCGCAAAGCGCTCGTTGCCTCCACGCTGCTCGCCCTGCTCCTCGGCGGCTGCGCCAGCAATCCTGCCGCCCGGGATGTGAGCGGCACCTGGATCAACCAGGTCGCCATCGATGCGGCCTCCAAGGGCGGTCCTTTGCGTGAGGCCCTGCAGGCTTATGGCCCGAACCTCGAATGGGAGGTCAACACCCGGGCCAACCAGGCGCGCTACTTCAATGGCTTCGAGCGCCCTGAAGGCAAGTTGGCCGGCGAAAAGTCCGGCACCTGGAACGTTGATTTCTACGGCAGTTCGACCACCGAGCTCAAGCGCAAGGGCAGGCAGCTGCTGCAAGTGGCCAACGACAACGAGCCCGAACAGCTCTTTGGCCGCCCCAAGGACCCTGCCCCCGAAGGTGCGCCCCTGGGTGCCAACTTTGAACGGGCGCTGTACTCGGCCTATATGGGCGGCAGCTGGAAAATCACCAGCGGCAGTGGCCAGGGCGCGACCGTACAGTTCCAGGCCAACGGCCAAGTCACCGGCCTGCCCGGCGCCGACCAGTATTCACTGTGCCTGGCGGGCGACTGCGCCTCCATGAGCGGTGGCTACGACAGCATCTGGTTGCAACAAGGCGGCCAGGGCAACCCATGGATCTTCAGCCGCAATGGCAAGCAACTGGAGATTTTCCAGGCGATCAATACGTCCCAGGCCGACGAAGTGCCTTCGTTTACCCCCGGGCCGCGCCAGTGGTTGCTGGAAAAACAGTAACCTAAATGTGGGAGCAAGCCCGCTCCCACATTTTTGACCGCGTTTCAGCCCTTGAGGATCGCGGTATAGCCTTCGCGATAACTCGGATAGGTTGGTGTCCACCCCAGCGCCCTGGCCCGCGCATTGCTGCACTGCTTACTGCCGGAGCGCCGCACACTGGCGTCTTCGGCCCACTCGGTCACCCCGAGGTATTCACGCAGCCAGCCCACGACTTCAGCCAGCGGTGCCGGCGCATCATCGACGCCGATATAGACCTTGTCCAACACACCGCCCTGCTCCACATGCAGCAACAAAAAGGCCAGCAGCCCCGCGGCATCATCGACATGGATACGGTTGCCATATAAAGGTGGCTCGACCGCCACGCGATAGCCCTGGCGCACCTGGCTCAACAACCACTCACGCCCAGGCCCGTAGATACCGGTCAAGCGCACGGTCGTGGCCGGGATACCGCTGTCGAAAGCCACTTGCTCGGCTTCCAGCATCACCTGCCCGGAATAGCCAATGGCCTGGGTAGGCGACGTCTCATCGACCCATTCGCCGTTTTGCTGCCCATAGACGCTGCTGCTGGACACAAATAGCAACTGCTTGGGCTGCTGGCCGTAGTCATCGAGCCACTCCAACACATGTTGCAAACCTTCGACATAGGCTTTGCGATAGCCCGCTTCGTCATGATCGGTGGCGGCTGCGCAGTACACCAGGTAGTCCACGCCGCCGATCGGCCAGGTGTCGGGGCAGTCCTTTTTGAACAGGTCGCCGGCAATCCCGATCACCCCTTGCGGCAGGCGCGAGACATTGCGTCGCAGGCCATGCACCTCCCATCCGGCAGCCAGCAATTGACTTGCCAGCCGACTACCTACATCACCACAACCGGCAATCACCACAGAAGGCGCAGACATCACAAAACTCCGTTCTCAAAGGTCTAGATTAGCCCTCGCAGGTGACCAGCGGCCAGAAAAAGCACAAATAAAGTTACTGTATTACTTCTGTTAACAAGAATTACTTGCAATAATAACCGCCCATTTGTCCTCGACCCTCTCGCGGTCTGGCAGGACAAGCCCTTATTTTTTCCTCTCAGGTCCGGCCAGCATGACACGCAATAACCTCCCCGCTTCGCCAACCAAGCCTCACAGCCCGTCCCGCGTCTGGCGCGCGATCACTGCGTTGCTGTTCAGCGTCCTGCTGGCTCCGACCGCCGCATTCGCCGATGCCACGGCACCGGCCACCCCGCCTGCCGCTACGGCCCCGGCTGCCGCCGCACCTGAGCAAACCGGCGCAGTACCAGGCGCTCCGGCGGCCGTACCTGCCGCCACCGACCCGGCCGCTGCCGAGGGCGTAGCCCCGACAGATGAAACCGGCCTGGTCCTGGAGGAAGACAACACCCTGGGCATGGCCCACGACCTGTCGCCGTGGGGCATGTACCAAAACGCCGACATCATCGTGAAGATCGTGATGATCGGCCTGGCCATCGCCTCGATCATCACCTGGACCATCTGGATCGCCAAAGGCTTTGAGCTGCTGGGCGCCAAACGCCGCCTGCGCACTGAAATCACCAACCTGAAAAAAGCCACCACCCTCAAGGAAGCCAGCGAAAGCGCGGCCATCAAGGGCACCCTGGCGCACCTGCTGGTACACGACGCGCTGGAAGAAATGCGCCTGTCGGCCAACACCCGGGAAAAGGAAGGCATCAAGGAGCGTGTGAGCTTCCGCCTGGAACGCCTGGTAGCAGCCTGCGGCCGCAACATGAGCAGCGGCACCGGCGTGCTGGCAACCATCGGTTCCACCGCACCATTCGTCGGCCTGTTCGGCACCGTGTGGGGCATCATGAACAGCTTCATCGGCATCGCCAAGACCCAGACCACCAACCTCGCCGTGGTTGCTCCCGGCATCGCCGAAGCCCTGCTGGCAACCGCCCTGGGCCTGGTCGCCGCGATTCCGGCGGTGGTGATCTACAACGTGTTCGCCCGTTCGATCGCCGGCTACAAGGCCCAGGTGTCGGATGCTTCGGCAGAAGTCCTGCTACTGGTCAGCCGTGACCTCGATCACCTGCCTACCGAGCGCAGCTCGCAACCGCACATGGTGAAAGTGGGGTAATCGGCCATGGGCCTGCATTTGAATCAAGGCGACGACGAGCTCGTCGAGAACCACGAAATCAACGTCACGCCGTTTATCGACGTGATGCTGGTGCTGCTGATCATCTTCATGGTGGCAGCCCCCCTGGCCACGGTGGACATCAAGGTCGACCTCCCCGCCTCCAGCGCGAAACCCGCGCCCCGGCCGGAGAAACCGGTGTTCCTCAGCGTCAAGGCTGACCAGCGTCTGTTCCTGGGCGAAGAAGAAGTCAAATCCGAAACCCTCGGTGCGGTGCTCGATGCCCGCACCCAGGGCAAGAAAGACACGACGATCTTCTTCCAGGCCGACAAGGGCGTGGACTATGGCGACCTGATGAGCGTGATGGATGCCCTGCGGGCAGCCGGCTACCTCAAGGTCGGCTTGGTCGGACTTGAGACGGCAGCCAAGAAATGATCACGACGCGCCACAAACTGACGCGTTATGGCACCAGCCTCGCCGTCGTGCTGGGCGTCCACGCCGTCGCGATCATCCTCGCGCTCCAGTGGTCGGCGCCACAGATGGTGCAGTTGCCACCGGCTGCCATGGTCATCGACCTGGCGCCGATGCCGGCACCACCGCCTCCGGCCCCGCCGAAGGTGGTGACGCCACCGCAACCGCCGGCACCGGTGGAAGAGTTGCCCTTGCCGAAACTGGCCGAGGCACCCAAACCCACGATTTCCGTGCCCAAGCCGGTCAAGCCAAAACCCAAGCCGCAGCCGCCCAAGCCTGAGAAAAAGGTCGAGCCGCCCAAGGAGAAACCTTCCGAGGACCCGCCGAGCGAAAGCCCTCAGAACAACGCGCCTTCGGAAAAGTCCGCGCAGCCGCAACCCGGCCCGTCGCCGGCGCAGGTCGCGGCCAAGGCCACCTGGGAAAGCACGCTGCTCGGCCACCTGGCGAAGTACAAGAAATACCCGCCAGGCGCCCAGGCCCGTGGCAAGGAAGGCTTGAACCGCTTGCGGTTCGTGGTGGATGCCGAAGGCAAGGTGCTGTCCTATGAACTGGTGGGCCGCTCCGGCAACGCCGACCTGGACCGCGCCACCCTGGAGATGATCCGTCGCGCCCAGCCGCTGCCCAAGCCACCGGCCGATATGTTGAAAAACGGCAGCATTGAAATCGTTGCGCCGTTTGTCTACAACATCGAGAAGCGCCGCCGCTGATCCCTGTAGGAGCGGGCTTGTGTGGGAGCGGGCTTGCCCGCGATAACGGTGTAACAGTCAACATCCACAGTGACTGACACACCGCCATCGCGAGCAAGCCCACCCACACACACAAAGCTGCCAACGCCATTAAGCAAAATCCCCCGCACAAACCCCTCAATCCTCAATCTAGTTCTGATAACGTGCGCCTCTCGATTGCAGCCGGTATGCTTGGCCCGCAACCTCATGGACGCCCGCTATGACTCTTACAGAATTACGCTACATCGTGACCCTCGCCCAAGAGCAACACTTCGGCCATGCCGCCGAACGTTGCCATGTCAGCCAGCCGACGCTGTCGGTGGGTGTGAAGAAGCTTGAAGACGAACTCGGTGTGCTGATTTTCGAGCGCAGCAAAAGCGCCGTGCGCCTCACCCCGGTCGGCGAAGGCATTGTGGCCCAGGCCCAGAAGGTGCTGGAGCAGGCCCAGAGCATTCGTGAACTGGCCCAGGCCGGCAAGAACCAGCTGACCGCCCCGCTGAAAGTCGGCGCGATCTACACCGTCGGCCCGTACCTGTTCCCGCACCTGATCCCGCAACTGCACCGCGTCGCGCCGCAGATGCCGTTGTATATCGAAGAAAACTTCACCCACGTCCTGCGCGACAAGCTGCGCAACGGTGAGTTGGACGCGATCATCATCGCCCTGCCGTTCAACGAAGCCGACGTGCTGACATTGCCGCTCTACGACGAGCCGTTCTACGTGCTGATGCCCGCCTCCCACCCGTGGACGCAAAAAGACACCATCGACGCCAGCCTGCTCAACGACAAGAGCCTGCTGCTGCTCGGCGAAGGCCACTGCTTCCGCGACCAGGTACTGGAAGCCTGCCCGACCCTGACCAAGGGCAACGACGGCGCCAAGCACACCACCGTGGAATCCAGCTCCCTGGAGACCATCCGCCATATGGTCGCGTCCGGCCTGGGCATCTCGATCCTGCCGCTGTCGGCCGTGGACAGCCATCACTACGCCGCCGGCGTGATCGAAGTGCGTCCGCTCACCCCACCCGTGCCGTTCCGCACCGTGGCGATTGCCTGGCGCGCCAGCTTCCCACGCCCGAAAGCCATTGAGATCCTCGCCGACTCGATCCGCCTGTGCTCGGTGGCCAAGCCGCCTGCCGCGAGCTAAGTGCGTGTATGACTGAGCTGTCGCAGGTGTCGGTGACTGCACTCAAGGGTGTCGGTGAAGCCATGGCCGAGAAACTGGCCAAGGTCGGCCTGGAAAACCTCCAGGACGTGCTCTTTCACCTGCCCCTGCGCTACCAGGACCGCACCCGCGTGGTGCCCATCGGCCATCTACGCCCTGGGCAGGATGCCGTGGTCGAAGGCACTGTCAGCGGTGCCGATGTGGTGATGGGCAAGCGTCGCAGCCTGGTGGTACGCCTGCAGGACGGCACCGGTGGCCTGAGCCTGCGTTTCTACCATTTCAGCAATGCGCAAAAGGAAGGCCTCAAGCGCGGCACTCGCGTGCGTTGCTACGGTGAAGCGCGGCCAGGGGCATCGGGCCTGGAAATCTACCACCCGGAATACCGCGCCATTACCGGCGACGAGCCGCCGCCGGTAGACACCACCCTCACCCCGATCTACCCGCTCACCGAAGGCCTGACGCAACAGCGCCTGCGCCAGCTGTGCATGCAGACCCTGACCCTGCTCGGCCCGCAAAGCCTGCCCGACTGGCTGCCGCAGGAGCTGGCCCGCGACTACCAGCTGGCGCCCCTGGCGGACGCGATCCGCTACCTGCACCATCCACCGGCCGATGCCGATGTCGACGAACTGGCCCTGGGTCATCACTGGGCCCAGCATCGCCTGGCCTTTGAAGAACTGCTGACCCATCAACTGTCCCAGCAACGCCTGCGCGAAAGCATGCGTTCCCTGCGCGCCCCGGCGATGCCCAAGGCCACGCGCCTGCCCGCGCAATACCTGGCCAACCTCGGCTTTGCGCCGACCGGCGCGCAGCAGCGCGTCGGCAATGAAATCGCCTACGACTTGAGCCAGAAAGAGCCCATGCTGCGCCTGATCCAGGGCGATGTCGGCGCTGGCAAGACCGTGGTCGCCGCCCTGGCCGCGCTGCAGGCCCTGGAGGCCGGTTACCAGGTGGCGTTGATGGCGCCGACCGAGATCCTCGCCGAGCAGCACTTCATCACCTTCAAGCGCTGGCTCGAACCCCTGGGCCTGGAAGTCGCGTGGCTGGCGGGCAAGCTCAAGGGCAAGAACCGCACGGCCGCCCTGGAGCAGATCGCCGCCGGCGCCCCGATGGTGGTGGGCACCCATGCGCTGTTCCAGGACGAGGTTAAATTCAAGAACCTGGCCCTGGTGATCATCGACGAACAGCACCGCTTCGGCGTGCAACAACGCCTGGCCCTGCGCGAAAAAGGCGTGGGCGGGCGGATGAACCCGCACCAGTTGATCATGACCGCTACCCCGATCCCGCGCACGCTGGCCATGAGTGCCTACGCCGACCTCGACACCTCGATCCTCGACGAGCTGCCACCGGGCCGAACCCCGGTCAATACGGTGCTGGTCACCGACACCCGGCGGATCGAAGTGATCGAGCGGGTGCGCGGCGCCTGTGCCGAAGGGCGCCAGGCGTATTGGGTGTGCACGCTGATCGAAGAGTCCGAAGAGCTGACCTGCCAGGCCGCCGAAACCACCTATGAAGACCTCACCAGCGCCCTGGGCGAGCTCAAGGTCGGGCTGATCCACGGGCGCATGAAGCCTGCGGAAAAAGCCGCGGTGATGGCCGAATTCAAGGCCGGCCACCTGCAATTGCTGGTGGCCACCACCGTGATCGAGGTCGGCGTGGACGTGCCCAACGCCAGCCTGATGATCATCGAAAACCCCGAGCGCCTGGGCCTGGCACAGTTGCACCAACTACGCGGGCGGGTCGGCCGGGGCAGTGCCGCCAGCCACTGCGTGCTGCTCTACCATCCGCCGCTGTCGCAGATTGGCCGCCAGCGCCTGGGGATCATGCGCGAGACCAACGACGGCTTCGTGATCGCCGAAAAAGACCTGGAACTGCGCGGCCCCGGCGAGATGCTCGGCACCCGCCAGACCGGCCTGCTGCAATTCAAGGTGGCTGACCTGATGCGCGATGCCGACCTGCTGCCCGCCGTGCGCGATGCGGCCCAGGCCCTGCTGGAACGCTGGCCGCACCACGTCAGCCCGCTGCTGGATCGCTGGCTGCGCCACGGCCAACAATACGGCCAGGTCTGACCCGCCCCCATCACAAACCGCAGTTAGACCCCCTCAGCCGGACCAAGCTGGTTATACTCCAAGCAAATGTAGGAAATTGGATCCGGCCATGTCAGAAGTTGCCCACGCCACAGCCCCACCGACCGCACCCTCGGTCATTCGGGACCTGCTCGCAAAACTCGCCGTCAACTACACGGAAGTCACCGACCACCCAGGCCTGAACCCGGCCCGAAAGGTTCAGGCGGTACTGGTCGATGACGCGGTGGGCGCCCTGATGGTGCTGTTCCCCCAGAGCCAGTTGCTGGACCTCAACCGCCTTACCGAGCTGACCGGCCGCAACCTGACCGCCGTGGCACCGGAGCGCCTGGAGCGCATGCTCGGCAAACACCGCCTGAGCCTGCTGCCCGGCCTGCCGCCGCTGACCAGCTCGCCGTGCCTGTACGAAGAAAGCCTGCTGCGCGAGCCGACCCTGCTGGTGCACTCGGGCGAAGCCAGCGTGTTGCTGGAAATCGCCAGCGATGACTTCAAGCGCATGTTGAGCAAAGCCAGTGCCGCCCACTTCGGCGAGCCCCTGAGCAGCATCCGCCCCAACTTCGACCGCCCTGCCGACGACCGTGATGAGATCACCCAGGCGATGCAGGCGTTTACCGCGCGCCGTATCCAGCAACGCCTGGAAGCCACCATCGAGATCCCGCCGCTGGCCGACACCGCGCAAAAGATCATCAAGCTGCGGGTCGATCCCAACGCGACCATCGACGACATCACCGGCGTGGTTGAAACCGACCCGGCCCTGGCCGCGCAAGTGGTGAGCTGGGCGGCCTCGCCGTACTACGCCTCGCCGGGCAAGATCCGCTCGGTGGAAGATGCGATTGTGCGTGTGCTGGGCTTCGACCTGGTGATCAACCTGGCCCTGGGCCTGGCGCTGGGCAAGACCTTGAGCCTGCCCAAGGACCATCCGCAACAGGCCACGCCCTACTGGCACCAGTCGATCTACACGGCGGCGGTGATCGAAGGCCTGACCCGCGCCATGCCCCGCGCCCAGCGCCCGGAAGCCGGCCTGACCTACCTGGCGGGCCTGCTGCACAACTTTGGCTACCTGTTGCTGGCCCACGTCTTCCCGCCGCACTTCTCACTGATCTGCCGGCACCTGGAGGTCAACCCGCACTTGTGCCACAGCTATGTCGAGCAACACTTGCTGGGCATCAGCCGCGAGCAGATCGGCGCCTGGCTGATGCGTTACTGGGATATGCCGCAAGAGCTGTCCACGGCCCTGCGCTTCCAGCATGACCCGAGCTACGACGGCCAATACGCCGAATACCCGAACCTGGTGTGCCTGGCCGTGCGCTTGCTGCGCGGGCGGGGGATTGGCTCCGGGCCTGAAGCCGAGATTCCGGACGAGTTGCTGGAGCGCCTGGGCCTGAGCCGCGACAAGGCCGAGGACGTGGTGAGCAAGGTGCTGGATGCCGAGGTGTTGTTGCGGGAATTGGCATCGCAGTTCAGCCAGGGGTAAATTCGGCGCCTGTTGCACCGCTATCGCAGGCAAGCCAGCTCCCACATTCGACTGCATTCCAACGTTGGAACTCGGTCAAATGTGGGAGCGGGCTTGCTCGCGATGAATTCAACTCGGTCTGACTGAACAGCCTCAGGCCTTCTTTTTCTTCGGCTTCAAATACTTGGTCAAGCCCTGGAACCACATCACCAGGGCCGGGTTGCCCTTGATCTGGATCGACTTGTCCTGAATCCCCGTCATGAACGCCAGTTGCTTGTTCTTCGCCTGCATCGTGGCGAAGCCATAGGCGGCGTCTTTAAAAGCGATGGCAAACGCCGGCTCCGGGTGCACACCCGAGTGGCTGGTGATGCGCTGGTCTTTGACGATGAAGTGACGGGCAACCTTGCCGTCGAGGGTCTGCAACTGGAACGCCAGGTCCTTGTCACCCAACTGTTGCTGGAACGCGGGGTTGTTGCGGCTGGCTTTGGCCATCATCAGGCCCAGCACCCACAGGAGAAAACGAAATTTCATGCACACGGCCTCAGTGTAATTATTGGGTGGCCGCAGCAGTTTAACGATTTGTGCGCAGAACGCTACCGATCTCCCGCGTTAGCAGGAGATCGGCTGGCGTTTACCGCTTATAGCAACAACTTGGCTTAAACGTTAGGGCAAGGCACCGGTGCCCAGTCGGCCAGGTTCGGATCGCGGCAAGTGCCTTCGATCTGTGCTTTGCCGGCATTGGCCACTTGATTGCTTTCAGTCTGCTTGACCTTGGCGGTGCGGATGCTCCTTTCGGTGCTCACCGCTTCTGACGGCACCTTGGGCAGTGGCGGACGCTTGGTCACGACTTTGCTCTTCTTGTCTTTTTTCGCCGCAGCCGCAGCCGAGGTGGTCTCAGCAGTAGCCACAGTCACCACATCGTTACGCTGTACGCCCACTTGTTGCAGGTCTTTCTCGTAGGCCTGGGTGTAGTTGTTCAGGTCTTCGCTGGCCTTGCCGTTGACCGCGACGATCAGGTCGTTGGATTCCTTCAGGCCCGCAACGATTTCCGCCAGGCGCTTGCGACCTTCGGTGTCATTGACGGTCTTGGCCTTGCGGTCGGCCACCAGCTTGGTGAATGCGCTCTGGTAGCACTGCTGGGACGCCTTGGCGTACGCGGTGCTGCGGTCGATGTCGGAGGCGCTTTTATTGAAGTCGGTGGCGTAGGAGGCGATGCGCTGGTTGTCATCGCTGATCTGCTTCTGGCGCTCGGTGTAGTAACCCGCCGCGCCGCCCGCCAGGGCACCGCCCGCCGCACCAATCGCCGCATTGCGCCCGCGCTTGTCCGAGTCACCGGTCAGGGCGCCCAGCAGCGCGCCACCGGCCGCGCCAAGGGCGGCGCCGGTAACGACCGACTTGGTCATGTCCGAATCGGTGGCACGCAGGTGCTGCACCGGCTCGTAGCAATTAGGGTAGTACTCGACCTTGGTGCTCGACGCGACCTTGGAGGCCGGCGACGTGGCGCAACCGGTCAGCACAGTGCTGAAACCAGCCGCAATCAGCAGCAAGTGACGCTTGGAAACCGCCTTACGGGAAAAAAGCATAGGTGTGTTCTCTTTTAAGTTTGACTTGCCCAGCACGGCCCATGCCGCCTGAGTCCCTTCCAAGCTCGCCAGCCTGCGAGCGATCAAGACCGCTGACCGCTTGCTGCGAGCAATTCCTTCAAAATCGTTGCCGGGTCGGCTCGCTGTTGTTTGCGATAGTTGCCGACATGGCGAACGAATAACGTCGCGCGCGTCACCAGGCTCTTGCCCAGCACCGGCTTGCGCTCCAACTCTTGCTGGATCCGTTGAAACTGCGCCTGGATCACCGCATCGGTGTAGCGCGTGCCGGTGGCCAGGTTGTCGATATAGATCGCCACTGCGCCGTCCAGCGCGCTGCGGCCATTGGCGATGGCCGTGGCGAACAACTGCGCGCTGGCCTCGTCCTTGGCGTCCAGGGACTGCTGGCGACTCTTGTGCAGATTGATCAGGCGGATGTTGTAGTTATTGATGGTCTCGGCCACCAGGGCGGCAGACTGGATCAGGTTGCCGGCCGCTTCCTCGCGCTGCTGGGCGATCAGCGATACGTTGCGCTTGAGCTCTTCATTGACCAGTCCCAACTCGGCTTGCAGCCGTGGGTCGACGCTGGCGGCGATGATGCTGTCCAGGCGCTTGGTCGGGTCCTGGGCATCGTCGATGGCATCGGTCAACGCGGCCAGGCGCCCCTCTTTCTGCCACTGCGCGAACAGTTCGTTGTAGCGCGAACGCGGTGCCGACAGCGCGCCAATCGCCACCCTGAAGCCTGTGGTCTCGTTGCTTTGCTCGGTGCCGTCGGCGCCGAACAGCGGGTATTCCCGGCGCATGCCGCTAAACAACGTGCCCTCGCCCTCCAGGTAGTTGCCGCCCTTGACGATAAAGCCGCCATAGGTGCCCTGGCGGCGGCCGGCGTGGACCAGCTGGAATGACTCCTGGACCATCTCGGCAGCGTTGCCGATCACATCGAACAGGCCGATGGGGTTCGGCAACTTGGTGCCGATAGGCATCAGCCGCGCCGCCTGGCCAGTGCCGCCGGCGACCTGGTTAAACACCGCCCAATCGCCCAGCGGGCCGTCGCTGTCGCTGCCCTCGATACGCCGGGGGAACAAGCGGCCTTCCAGATCCTGGCGGCTCACTGCCTGGCCGCCGCGCGCGGCGAACTCCCATTCCACTTCGGTAGGCAGCCGCACAAACCCCAGGCCGCCATCTTGCGCCGAAGCACCGCGGCCACTGACCGGCAGCAAGTCGCGGTGATATTTCATCAACCAGGCGCTGTAGACCGCCGAGAAACGCTCGGCTTCAAAGCGCGACAGCTTGACCTTGGGCAAGCGCCCGGCCATGCCCTCAGGCACCTCGCACGCTGGCGCCGGCTCACCACTGGCCAGGGACTGGGCCTGGGACATGACCTGGGCGTATTGGCGCGCGGTGACTTCGTACTTGCCGATAAAGTAGAGCATCGGCTTGAGCGGGGTCTTGGCGTCGGTCTTGGGCATCAGCGGCGCAATCACCTTGTTCCAGCCCTTGGGCAAATCCTTAAGAGTGAATTGGCCGTTGATAAAGTCGCGGCGATAGCCGGAGATAAACGACTGCTTGTAGCCCGCCTCACCTTCGCTGAACGGGTAGCCGAGGCTGACCTCCCGGTCGTCCAGGGTGCCCTGGGCCAGGACATAGGCGTAGCGAAACACCATGTTGCCCTCGCACGGCAGCGGCAGGCTGACGTCATCGGCCAACGGCTTGGGGTTGTCCAGCTTATCGCTGGCCTCGTCGGCCCAGGCCGCAGTGGCCAGGCTCAGCGCCACGGCGGCGCCCAATAATCTATACATCTCTGATGCCCTCAGAAGCCTGGATACGCGCCACCCGCCACCCCCCGCACGCGGCCGCCACGGCGCTGACGCCGAGCACCGCGACCAGGGCCAGGGCGTAATGCCGCGCCAGCAGGTGGCTGGCGTATTCGCCCGGCACCTGCACGAATAATTGATTCAAGCCCGCCTCGGCCAGGCCATACAGCCCGGCGCTGAGCACGGCGGCGAAACCCGCGCTGTAGAGCGCCTGCATCACCACAAACAGCAGCAGCGCGCCAGTGGAAAACCCCAGCAGGCGCAATACCGACAACTCCCGGCGCTTGCGCGCCACAGCGGCCAACGCGCCGGCGAAGATCGCCGCAAACGCCCCCGCCAAGGCCAGGCCAGCGATGATCCAGAACACGATCGACAAATTGCGGCTCAACGACTGCACCTGGGCGATGCTCAGCGCCTGGGTCGAGACCAACAGGTTCTGCCCGGCGAAATACACCCGCAGCGGCTCTACATCGGTAAGGCTGCGCGCATATAGACGAAACGCCGGGTACACCCGCTGCTCGCTCCCCCCCACTGCATCACCGTCCCAACCCAGCGCCGGTACTGCCCGGCCATCGCGGTAATCTTCCGCCGCTTCCAGCAGGCTCAAGCCGGCAAACAAACCGTCCCGGGCGAACGCCTCCAGGGGCAGCACTGCCAGCACCTGCAAGCGCGTACCCTGGGCCTCGACACGCCCGGCCACTTGCCGCGCAAAGCGGGTTTGCAACCAATCCCCCGGTCGCGCCGCCAGCTTCTCGGCAGCGGTGTGGCTCAGCACGATCTGGTCCAGGCCCACCGGAATAGGCAGGCCGCCCAGCAATGGGTCACCCGGTGCGGTGGGCAACATTTCCAGGCTCAATGCCCCCACCTGGGCCGTGGCCGCGATCTGCCGCGTACGTGGGATGGCAAACGCCACATCGCTGCGCTGGCCGAGATGCTCGACAAACGCACGGCTGAATCGCCCCCCGCCCAACGGGATGATTTCCCGAGTCGCCGGGTCATTCTCCAGGCGCTCGGTCAAACTGCCGACCAGGCCGAATTTCAGGCCGAACAACACCAGCAACGGCGCGATCACCGCCACCAGCGCCAGCACCGCACAGGCCGACAGCCAGCCATCGTTGCGGTAGTCCTGCCACGCGAGGGAAGCCACCAGGGGGATGCGCATCAGCACGCCTCCCCAAGGGTCGCCGTAACGCCACCGTCGCTGTCGCGCCGGCAACTGATGCGCCGCACCTGCAAGCCACTGGCGCGGGCCAGGGGCTCGTCATGGGTGGCGATCACGCAGGCGGCGCGGTACTCACGGGCCTGGGCCAGCAGCGCCTGCATCACACGCTCGGCGTTAAGCGGGTCCAGGGACGCGGTCGGCTCATCGGCCAGCACCAATTGCGGGGCATGGGCCAGGGCACGGGCGCAACTGACGCGCTGGCGCTGACCCACCGACAACGCGCCAGGCTTCTTGGCCAACTGGTCGCTGATGTGCAACTGCGCAGCCAGCCGCGCAACGCTGCCATCGTCCTTCAAGCCCAGCAGTTGCCGGGACAGCGCGATATTGCTGCGCACATCGAGAAAGCCCAGCAGGCCGCCGGTTTGCAGCACGTAACCCAGATGCCGGCTACGCAACCCGGCCAAGGTGGATTGCTGATGGGCACGCCACAGCCCGTCGATATCCAGCTGGTTGAATTCAAACCGGCCGACCTGGTCCGGTGCCAGGACCAACGCCAACAGGTCGAGCAAGGTACTTTTGCCGCAGCCACTGGGCCCGACAATCGCCAACTGCTCACCCGCGCCCACGTGCAGCGCCGGGATCACCAGGCTATAGCGCTGGCTACCGAGGCCCCGGCTCTTGTGCACCGCGCTCAGGTTCAGCATCAGGGCAGCGTCGACAGCGGCACGCGGTACAACGCATCGCCCGGTTCGGCATCACCGAAACGGACCCAGTTGGCCACATCGTTATGGAAGGTTTCATACAGGCGGATCTTCGAGTCCAGCTCGTCGATAAAGTCTTCCTGTTCAGCCACGCTCAACGACAACCACAGGTCCTGGGTCATGTTCAGCGACTTGCTGCGGTACGGCAGGCCTTCCAGGTATTCACCGAGAATGCCGCCGTCGGCGAGGTTGCCACCCTTGCGCAGGGCCTGTGGGTCGCGGCTCATATAGGCCGAGGCGCTGGCGATTTCCTGGAAGAAATCCCCGGGCGACGTCTGGGTCTTGCGTGCCGCATCGACGATCAGTTTCAGCGATTGCTGCAAGTCGTTGAGCTGCAACTTGGTCAGCATCACGCACACCTGGAACGCCGGCAGTGCCGGGTTGGTCAGGTCGCGGTCGGCGGTCCAGGCGCTGACCAGTTGCGGTGCCTGGCTCGCGCTTTTATGGCCGAGGAAGTCCATGTGCATGGCATAGCCGACGGCAGCGGATTTGTCCGCCAGGCTCGGCGCGCTGCTGAGCAACGGCACCGACTGCGGGGTGTTGCTGCGCACCTGGTGCACCAGGTTGGCGAACACCGTGCCGATCTCATCGACCCGCTCGCCCAGCTTGCGCACATCACCGCCCGGCACCGCCGTATACAGGTCGCCGATCCGCGGGTTGGCGTCGGCGGTCAGGATGCGGTACTGGGATTCGGCGCCGCCGTGGGTTTTCTTGCCGGCGTCGGTGCGCAGGTGCAGGGCATAGATCTTGATCTGCTTACCCAGGGCGGCCTGGCGCACTTCGGCTTCGTTCATCTGGGTCGCGGCGAACGGGTCGTTCTTGCGCAGGGCCCCGGCATCGGTCACCAGCAGGATCAGGCGCCCGCCGTAGCCGGACCAGTCCATGCCTTCCACCGCCTGCATCACCCCGGCAAACGCGTCTTCGTTGAACGAATGGCTGGAAACACTGGAGGCCTTGACCTGCCGCGCCATGTCGAGAAACCGCTGGGGGTCGCGGCCCTGGTCGAGGGTGATCAGGGTCTTGGCCACGTATTCCAGGCCAGGGGTTTTCTTGACGCTGCTGCGAAAGCCGACCATGCCGAAACTGACGCTGTCCAACTCGCCACGTTCGGCAATGCGGGTTTGCAGCTCGTGGACCACGTCGCGCACCTGGTCGATATAGGGCTGCATCGACACCGTGGTATCCACCACCAACACCACGGCGGTACGGAATGCATCGGCGTTAGCGCTGATCAGCGGGGTCGCCGGCTTGGCAGCGGCGCTGCCGGGGTCGATGGACGCCACATTGAGCAACTGCACCGGCTGGCCATTCTCGTCGAAGCTCTCTTTGGCGTCGAAAATCGGCAACAGGTAGAACTGGTTCTGCGGCACGGCACTGGCGGCGGGTTCCAGGGCCAGGACCTGTTGATTGTCGTCGGGGTTTTTCTGCGCCTTGAGCAGCAGGTTTTTCGCCGCTGCCGGGTCAGCCAGGAGTTTTTCCACCTCGCCGGGCTGGCGCAGGAACATCACCGGCGCACGCCCCGAACGTTCGGTGAACTTGAGCACCAGGCTCTGCTTCCAGTCGCTGACTTGCGCGGCCGGCAACCAACCGTCGCTGCGGCCGTCGCTGGCAGTGCCAATGCGCAGCCATGGGCTGCCATCGACATCCTTGCGCTGGTACACATAAAGCACCGAAAACGCGGGCAAGGCCTCGCCCGGTGCACCACCCGCCGCGCTGGAGAGCTTGGCGCCGGGCTTGCTCAAGACACGCTGGAACAGGGTTTTCTTGCCCGCCATCAGCAAGGGGCGCTGGCCGCCGTCGCTATCAGCGGCCACCGGTTTAACCCCAGCCGGTGTAACGGGCACAACCGCAGCAGGCGGCGGCGCAGGGGCATCGTCACTCAGCCACCAGTAACTGGCGCCACCGATGGCCAGCGCAACCGCCACGGCCACGGCGGCCAATGCCAGGACCGGGCCACGCCGCTGCTCGGAAACGGCGTGAGGCTGCGTAGGGCTCACCACCGGCTGGCGCACCGCTTGTGGCTGCGGTGTGGCAGTGGGGATTTCGATGGACACCGGGGTCAGCCCGGCCAGGTCACTACCGGCCGGCGTCACGGCGGGGCGAATCAAGGTCGCTTCCAACGCGTCTTTTGGCGCCTCCAGTGGCAGCCGATCCAGGGCCAGCAACAGCGCAGCGGCATCCGGGAAACGCTCTGCGGGGTCCTTGGCCAGGAGTTTTTTCAGCACCTCTTGATAACGGCCATGGTGCAGCGGCAATTCCGGCAAAGGCTCGGTCAGGTGCGCCAGGGCAGTGGAAAGTGCATCGGTGCCGTTGTAAGGCAGCTTGCCGACGAGGATTTCGTAGAGCACCACCCCCAGGGCGTACAGGTCGGCGCGGCCGTCGATTTCCTGGCCGCGCGCCTGTTCCGGGCTCATGTAGCTGGGGGTGCCCACGGCAAACCCGGCCTGGGTGAACTGGGTGCGGTCATCCAGGGACTTGGCGATCCCGAAATCCGACAGCACCGCCGTGCCATCGGCGCGAAACAGGATGTTCGCCGGCTTAACGTCGCGGTGCACCAGGCCCTGGGCATGGGCGTAACCCAGGGCCGAGGCGATCTGGCGGATATACACCAGCCCCTGCTCCGGCGTCAGGCCGGCGGCGATGCGCTCCTTGAGCGTGCCGTTGGGCAGGTACTCCATGGCCATGTAATACAGCTCGCCGACATTGCCGATGTCGTGGATGGTCACCGTGTGCGGGTGCGACAGCCGCGCCAGGGTCTTGCCCTCGCGCAGGAAACGTTCGCAAAAGCTTGGGTCGGCGGCCAGCGCAGCGGCCATGACTTTCAGCGCCACCTTGCGCTCCAGCGAACGCTGGGTTGCCAGGTACACGCTGGCCATGGCGCCTTCGCCGATTTCGCCGTCGATGTCGTAGCCGGGGATGATCAGGCTCATGGCGACACCTTCACGACGAGGGTGGTGATATTGTCGGGCGCTCCACGGTTGAGCCCCAGGTGCACCAGGCTGCGGGCGATTTCGTCAGGCTCGGCATGGCTCAGCACATCGCGGATCTCGTGGTCTTCGACGGTCTTGTTCAGGCCATCGCTGCACAGCAGGTAGCTGTCACCGGGGGCGATCAACAGGTCGACCACCGACAGCTCCAATTGCGCCTCCACGCCAATGGCGCGGGTGACGATATTGGCCCGTGGATGCACCCGCGCGTCGGCCTCGCTGAGCAGGCCACTGTCTTGCAGGTCCTGGACGTAGCTGTGGTCGCGGGAGATACGTTCCAGCTCGCCGTCGCGCAGGCGATACAAGCGGCTGTCGCCGGCCCACAGGCATACACCGCGCAGGCCACGAGCCGCCAGCAGCACCACGGTGCTGCCCATCATGGTCACGCCACGGTTGGCGGTTTCTTCACGTACGGCGGCGTTGACCCGGGTCAGTTCAGTGCGCAGCGCCGCCGTGTATTCGTCCAGGGACCGCCCCACGGGCAGGCTGCGCAGGCTGTCGACGATCAAGCTGCTGACATAGTCGCCGGCCGCATGCCCGCCCATGCCATCGGCCACCACCCACAGGCGGTTTTCCGGGAGGTCCAGGCACGCGTCTTCATTGACCTGGCGCACCATGCCCACATGGGTTTTGCTCGCGGATTTGTACGTCGACCCCATCTACACCACACCTTCTTGTCCGAGCAAAAATTGCGCAAAATCGCCGGCGGCAGGCAAGCCCTGGCACCGCAATAAACCGGGGGAAATACGTTGCGAACCACGGCCCCACCACAGGCTCGCCCCTTCGCAGGCCTGTTCGGCGAGGGCGGTCATGCGCCCATGGGGCACGGTGGCGGCGACCCGCTGCAGGCCGGCGAAACGGCTGTCCAGCGCACGCGGTTCACTCGCCGGCACACCCAGGCGCTCAAGGCCATCGCTGAACCCCTCGAACGTGGCGCCGGCATCCAAGGTGCCAAGCAGTAACTCCTCGGCCTGCTCGAACCAGGCGTCCGGGCCACCCACCAGAGACGCTGGGTTGGTGTCGTGATCCAACAACGCGACCACCGCCAGCGGGAAATACCGCCCGACCCGATCAATGCTCGGCATCACCACCCCCGCCGCCGCATCCGGCCCGCACACCCCCGGCGCCAGTACAAAACGCCACAGCGGGCTGACCAGGTACACGTTGAGCCAGTTGTCGCCCAGGCTGTGCTGGCTGGCGAGCAAGCCAGCGGCCAGCCAACTGTCCCAGGGCCCGATAAAGCTCTGGGGCAAGGCGCGGCTGACAAAGTCCCCGCGGCTGGCCAACTTGCCGTAGAACCCCAGGGTGGTCATAACCGCTCCGGCAGGCTGAACCCACTGAGCACGCGGCTCTTGAAGGGGTTGAAGGCGCTGTTGGCGCGCAACTCATAGGCGATGCTCGCGCCATCGACCCGCAGGCGCAGGTTGAAACGGTCCGGCGAATTGCCGGCAGACAGCTCCGACTGCTCCAGCAGGCGGAACCACGCCCATGGGCCATCCAGGGTGACCCCGGAGCGCCCGCTGGCCGCTGGCGGCATGATCGAGATGCGCACCCCGCCACTGCTGCCGGGGTTCGGCCATTGCATTGCCACTGGGCGGCTCGGGCCATGGTCGTAGCTCAGTTGCTGGCCGTCCAGGTCCAGCAGGAACTGGGTGATGGTCGCGTCCATCGCCACCGGCTTGAGCTCGAAACGCACGATGGGCTGGGTCCCACCGGCACGGAAGAACGCATCCCGAATAGTCGCCGCGCGCTGGAAGGTTTGCAGCACGCCCGGCGCGATGCCGAGCTTCTGCGCTGCCCCCGGCTGCCAGCGCCAGGTCTGCGCCGACGTATCGACGTAGGGCTGCAGGTATTTGCGGAAGTAGTTGTCCATCACCCCGCCCACCCCGAAGAACTGGCCGAAGTCATCCAGGGTGGCGTCGCGAGCGCTGCCCGGGGACATCGGATAACGCCCGGCCAGGGACTGGCGATACACATTGACCACCTCACTGACCCAGGCTGCATTCAGCTGATTGCGCACCCCGCCCATCATGCTGTTGGTGGTGGAGTTGACCACCGACTTGACCATGCCCTGCACCAGCGGCGGCTGGCGTTCGGCATTCAGGCTGACCCGGGTGGCCGCCGCCGCGGCCTGGTTCTTGGCTTCGCCGAGCAAGGCATCGCCACTGGCGCCGACCATGGCGCTGACCTGCACATACAGCGCATTCATGTCCGCCAACAGGCCGTCGATGGCCGCCGGCTCGCCTTCGTTCTTGGCAACGATGCTGTTGAGTTCGGCAAAGTGCGCAGTCACCGGGTCTTCCGTGAGGGCCGGGGCGCTGGCCGTCGGCTGGGCCTCGCCGAGCAGGCTGCCGAGGCGTTCCTTGAGCTTGTCCACACCGCCTTCCACCGGCACGCCCTTGGCCGCCAGTTGGCGTTCTTCAGCTTGCAGGTCGGTTTCCTTGGCCACCGCCACCAGCAGCTTTTTCAGCGGCGAGGTCGGGCCGGAGATCACGCGCAACACATCCGCCGCCTGGGCCACGCTGGTGATGGGCACAAAGTCGATATCCGCCAGCAAGGCATCCCACTGGCGCTGATAGTCCTGGAAGTACAGGCGCCGCACATCGGCAGCAAGGCTGGCGACATTCTGCTGATCCGCCGGTGCATGGCCCAAGACCCACTGCTCTTCGGCCAGGGTGCCGGCCTGGTTCAGGCTGGTCAGCAAAAAGCCCTGGCGATAGCCCTTGGCGGTAAACAAGCCACTCAACGGCTCGCCCAGCGGCTTGCCACTTTTGCGGCTGAACACCAGGGCGGCATCCCGCCCGGCAGCTTCGTTGATACGGAAATCGGTCACCCCATCGGGCAGCTTCTGGCGCTTGACCCGGTCGTACACGCGCTGGGCCACCGGCAGTTGTTGCAATTGTCGGCGCAAGTCATCGATCAGCCGTGGGTCGAGGCGCGCATTCGGCGGATGGCGGTCGAACAGCGCCTGCAAGTGACCGGTCAGCGCCTGGCGCTGGTCGGCGGGCAGGTCGCGCGGCAGGTTGCGGTCCCAGTCCAGGGCGATCCAGGCCTTGATAAAGTCCGGGTCGTAATGCTCGCTGTCCGCCAGCATCAGGTAGGCCTTCAAGCCTTCGTAGAGGAAGTCGGAATTGCCGCCACCGTGCAGTTGCTCTTCGATGCGCGTTACCAGGCGCGGGGCGAATACCGCGATCAGCAGCTTGCGGTAGACACTGGCGGACTCGGCTTCGAGCATGTCGCCCTGATACAGGCCCAGGCCCTCGGACCAGCCTGGCGAATCGCCCGCCAGGTTTTTCACCGCGTTGAGCAGCGGCAACACCGCCAGCACATCGCGCTGCGCCGGGCTCAGGCTCTGCACGGCCTGGCCCAGGGGCGCGACCTTGTGGTCGACCTGGGCGATATACGCCTGGTTGGCGCGGTAACTCAGCCACCACAGGCTGCTGACCACCAGCACCAGCGCGACCGTCGCCGCGAGTACGCCACGGGCCAGCCATTTACGGCGGCGCTCGACCTTCGGGTTGACCCCCACCAGGCCACGCTCGGCAAAAGCCACGGCACTGAACAGTTTTTCGATGAAGTAACTGCGCCCGGTGCCGCTCTGGCGCGCCAGGTGCTGGCGGTCAAGGTTCATGCTCTGGGCCATGGCGCCGATCAGTCGATCAATCGGGCTGCCTTCCTGGGTGCCGCTAGTGAAATACACGCCGCGCAGCAGCACACGCTCTTCAAACGCATTGGGCTTGAATACGCCTTCGAGGAAGCCTTGCAGGCAATCCTTCAGCGCTCCGAACTGCTGCGGGAAACCGTAGATCAGATCGCGCCGCGCCGGGTCGCGTTCCTGTTGCAGGCGTTCCACCAACCGTTCGTTGAGGCGCTGCTCCAGGCCGGCGAATTCGCTTTGCAGATGGGCCAGCGGGCTGTCGCTGTGTTTGCCGTCGTCCAGGGCAAAGGTCATGCCCCACACCTGGGCGCGGTCTTCCTTGCTCAGGTTGTCGAAAAACTCCATGAAGCCCGGCACCAGGTCGAGCTTGGTGAGCATCAGGTAGATCGGGAAACGCACCCCCAGCTGGGTGTACAACTCCTGGATGCGCAAGCGGATCGCCGCCGCATGGGCAGCACGCTCGGCGTCAGTGCCCAGCAGCAGGTCCGACAGGCTGATGGCGATAAAGGCGCCGTCAATCGGGCGGCGCGCGCGCTGTTTTTTCAGCAGGTCGAGAAAGCCCAGCCAAGCGGCTTTATCCACCGTGGAGTTGCTGTCCTGGGTGGTGTAGCGCCCGGCGGTGTCCAGCAGCACGGCTTGATCGGTAAACCACCAATCGCAATTGCGCGTACCGCCCACGCCACGCACCGCGCCGGCACCCAACTGGGCAGCCAGGGGGAAATGCAGCCCGGAGTTGACCAGCGCGGTGGTCTTGCCCGAACCCGGCGGGCCGATGATCACATACCACGGCAACTCGTAGAGGTTACGCCGCTCGTCACCGCCCAGCCTGGCCTTTTTCAGCAGCGTCAGGGCTTCGTCCATGCGCTGGCGCAGGGTGGCCAGCTCTTCGGCAGTGGCGACACTGTTGGGGTCGGCCGGGGTTTCGGCGGCCAGGCTGCGCATCACTTCGGCGGCCTGGCGGCTGGCCTGGATAATGCGAAACACGCGGTAGGCGATCCACACTGCGAACACCAGGATAATCAGGGCCCAGCGCCGACCTTCCGGCACCAGCACGTCGAGCAATGGCCCGACGAACCAGATGATCAGGCCCAGGGCGATCAGGCCCAGCACGGGGATCACCCAGCGAATCATAAAACTGAAAAACGCCTTCACTCGACGCCCTCCGCCAATACGGTGATTTCAACCCGACGATTGCGGGCACGGCCTTCGGCTGTGGCGTTAGTCGCCACTGGCTCGGTGTCGCTGCGGCCCTCGGCGCTGAAGCGCTCGCCCTGGCCGGTCTTGGCCGCGAGAATTTCCAGCACCGACTTGGCCCGCGCTTCGGACAAGGCCCAGTTGGACGGGAAGCGCAGGGTGGCAATCGGGCGGTTGTCGCTGTGCCCGGTCACCCGCACCTGGCCCTTGACCTTGCGGATGGCGTCGGCGATGCGCAGCATCAGGGGCTGGTAGTCATCGACAATGCTGGAGCTGGCCGAGGCGAACAGCTCATCGCCCCGGATCGTCACCACGGAACGGTCAACGGCATCTTCCACCGCCACCCGGCCCGCCTTGATGTCTTCGACCAAAAAGCCCGCCAGGCGTGGACGCTCGATGATTTTCGGCTGCGCCACCGGACGGTCGATCGCCTGCACCGGGATTTCACCCAGGGCATGGATGTTCTTGAACACCGGCTCGGCATCCGACGCCAGCTTCATCCGCAAGCCAAGCAGCAGGGCCAGCAACAAGGCCAGGCCGATGGCCACGGCGATCCACGGCGGCATGAATTGCGCCAGGCGATCGCGGGCCACGGTCACGCCGCGCCAATGGGGCGACAGCTCGCGCTCATGCTCGCCACGGGCACTGCGGATCGCCGCTGCCGTGCGCTCGCGCAGGGTTTCCAACTGGCTGCGGCCGTCGTTCATCACGCGGTAGCGGCCCTCGAAACCCAGGCACATGCACAGGTACAACAGCTCCAGCAGGTACAGGCGTTCACGCGGGCTTTGCAGGCAATGGTCCAGCAGTTGGAAGACCTTTTCCCCACCCCAGGCTTCGTTGTGCACGGTGATCAGCAGGCTCTGCTTGCCCCAGTCACTGGCGCTGCCCCAGGGCGTGCTCAGCACCGCTTCGTCGAGGGCGGTGCACAGTGCGTAGCGCGCCAGCAGCACCTCGTTACGGGCCACGCCGGCGGCCTCGGCGCGCTCTTCAAACTGGCGCAGGTAGGCCAGCAACTGCGCACGTAGGCTTGCGGGCGCGGGATGGGCGATGGTGTTGCGCAAGCGCGTCAACAGCGCCAACAACGGGCCGGCAGCACTTTCCAGGGGGTTGAGGCCCTGGCTTTTGCCGGTGAGGATCGGCGCCGCCGGCATCGACAAAGGCGCCGGTTCCGCGCGGGCAGGCTCCGGCGCACGGCCACCCGGGCGCGGCATGAACTGGGTGCGGTCGTCATCATTGGGGTGCATCGCGGATTATCCTCGGATCGCCCAGAAGGCCAGGTTCAAGCCCGGGAACTGCCCGGCGATATGGAAGGCAAAGCCGCCGGAGTGGATCAACTGCTGCCAGTGCTCGCTGCCGCGGTCCAGCTCGTAGTAGGTGGAGCCGGCGTGATACGGGATCTGCCGTGGCGCCACCGGCAACGGCAGCAGGCCGATGCCCGGCAGTTGCAGGTTGACCAGGTCGCGGATGTGCTCCACCGAGCCGACCTTGCTCTGCTGGCCGAAGCGCGCGCGCAGGGTTTCGCCCGGTACATCGGCACGCACCACGAGGATGAAGCTGGCGCTGTCGATCAGGGTTTTATCCGCCAGCATCGCCACATGCACGCCGTAGGCTTTCTCGACAATCGGGATCGGCGTGGCCTTGCTGTCGATCAGCATCGACAGCGCTTCACGCAGGGCCTGCATCACCGGGGCGAAGCTCAGCGCCAGGTCGTCGTGCTGGTAGCGCGGGTATTCTTCGGGGCGCCGGCCCGAGGTGGAGAAGGTTGAGAACTCGCCGGCCAGGCTGACCAGTTCACTGAACAAGCGCTCCGGGTGCAGCGGGCTCAACTGGCTCAGGTGCTGGATCAGCGGCTGGGCGCGGTTGACCAGTTGCAGCAGCATGAAGTCGGCGATCTCCGAGGCGCCCCCGGCGCCCGAGGCCACCACCCGCCCGGCCAGGGCTTCGCCACGCTGGTGCAGCAGGCCCAGCAGTTCACTGCGAAACGCCGTCAGCGGCTTGCTCGCCGCCACATCGAGCACCGGCGGGATGTAGCTGTCATCCAGCACCAGGGCGCGGTCGGCGCGTTTTTCCTTGATGCGCACCAGGCCGATGGCGGCGTAGTCGCTGACGCCATCGGCGGCAGTCAGCAAGCGCAAGGCCCGGGAGCCGACGGCCACCGGCGCGCGGTTCTCGAAGGGTGCGTTGTCATCCCGCACCTCGCGCACCTGGCTCAGGTAACGCGCAGCGCCCAGGGGCTCGCCTTCGTCCACCGTATCGCGGGCACCGGCACGCTTGAGGGGCAAGGCCAGGTACACCAGGCCGTCACGCAGGTTGTCGTCGATATTCAGCGGGCTCGGCGCCAGGTCGTCCTGGGGAATATTGAACGGGGTGCCATCGGGCAACAAGCCACGGGCCGAGACAATGGCCAGCTTGCCCTGGGCCAGCAGGCCCTGGTCGAGCAGCAGTTCGCAAAACCCCCAGGCACCGGCCGCCAGCGGGCGGCTGCGGGCATCGATCAGGTTTTCCAGGTAACGGTCATGCTGCTGGAAGTGCTGCGTTCCGATGAACATGCCTTCCGACCAGACCACGCGATTGTTCCAGGACATGGGGGCTCCGATTGCTTCTTATTGGGCAGGGCTGGATGGGGAAACGCTGAGGTGCGCACGTACGGCGCGCACATCAAGGCTGATCTGGTATTGGCTGGCCTGGCGCGGCGTCACGCTGAACACCGTGCGCCATTGCGCGCGGTCCAGTTCGCGATAGCCCACCAGCAAGCCGATCTGCCGGGTGGCCGGGTCAAGGTCGCGCTGGATGCTCAGTTGCTGGCCAGGCTGGATCACCACTTCATCCTGGTCCAGCAGGTCCAGGCCGAGGGTCGGCTGGGCGCGATCGGCCAGGGCGAAGTAGTCGGCACGGCTGAAGGCTGCGGCGTTTTTCAGCTCGAAAATCCGTACCCGCACCGGGGCTGGCTGGCCCGTGGTGCCGGGGTTGAGCCCAGCGATGGCATGGAAGTGCAGTTCGACGCGGGTGCTGTCGATGTGTGCCTCTGGCGCCTGGGGCGGCGCGACATCCTTGGCACAGGCCGTCAGCAGCAACAGGCTGGCGGCTGCGAGTAAAAACCTGGAAATCATCCTGCGTCCTCAATGACGTATGTGGCTGTCCGTTGTTCCAGTTTCAGCGCCGCTGTCGTGCGCTGTGTGCTTCATAGGCCCGGCTGAATTCACGGCCGAACAGGTCCTGGAAGTCCTCCTGGGCCTCACGGGAAATACTGTTGTAGAGCTCGGTGAACTGTTGCCAGTACTGGGCCTGGCGCGAACCGTTGAACAGGCTCGACAGCCCGCCGGGCTTGCCCATGCGCGTTTCCAACTGCGCGGGCTCAAAGCGCGTCAGCAGATGTTGGATGGCCGCCTCGACACCGGCCATTACCGCCAGTTGGTGGGCACGCAGGTCGTCGAAACTGTCGCGCACCGCCAGGTCCGGCGCCATAAACGCCTGGTTGCCGTGACGAAGCAGCAGCAGTAACGCTTCGTCGGCATTCGGTGCGAATTTCAACGGGTTGTTTTCCACCGGCTGGATCGTCGTCTGCTGCATGCGGAACTCGCCCTTGAGGCTGCTGCGCGCACGCAATACGTCGATCAGGCCTTCGACCATCAGCCGGTAGCTGCGGCCAATGCTTTCCATCTGCGCCTCGGCCTGGGCCTTGTCCAGGCGCAGTTGATCCAGACCGGCACCGCGCAGGAAGGCTTGTAGCAAATCGGTTGGGTTGGCATCTGCCACGGGGAGCGGGGGCTCGACCACAGGTGGCGCGGGGGGAGGCTCAGGCGGTGCGCTGATTGGCGGCGCGGGTGTTGTCCCCAACAGATCCCAGTCTTCTGGAATCACCGAACCCGCAGTCACCGGCTGCTCGGGCGCAGGCACGCTAACGGCGATGGGCGGGCGAAAATCATGCTGTTCAGCCGGCACATGGTCAGGCTGGGTGGCCGGTGGCACGGCCGTGGGCGCGAGGAAATCGAACAGGTCCGGCAGCGTGTCCATCGACGACGCGCCCTGGAACTGCGGGGCAATCACCGGGGTCGGCAGCGGCGTGGCCACGGCTCCACTGTGTCGCCCCATCAGCGCTTCAAAACTGTTGGAGGCGTCACCGGCGAAAGGCAGGCTGCCTGTCACATTCACGCCGGAATCAATCCGTGCCTGGATTTCGTAATCGCCGATCCGAATCAACTCACCGTCTTGCAATGGCTCGCTATTTCCCCGGCGCAGACGAATACCGGCATTAACCAATTCCACACCGTTGGTACTGTTATCGGTCAGGTAGTAACGACCATCTTTGTATTGAATAACGCAATGTTGCGCGGAGACCAATCGCTCGGGATCGGGCAATATCCAGTCGTTTTCACTGGAGCGGCCAATTGCCATCACTCCATTATCCATGGACTTTTCCGGGCATTGACCTGGGGTGATCTTGTGATAACTAGTGATAGTCAAACACAGCGACATCTTGCCTCCTTGCTGAACCTCGCGCACGGCCGACCCAAGGGAAACACCTTCCCAAGCACCACCCGCCAAATCCTTGAAACAACCTATAAAAGCCATCTTTATCAGCATGATCACTGATTTTAACTGGCTCTTGTGACAAAAAACCTCCAGCGGTGCCTGTATTGACTCATGGGTCGCACAGGTTGTTAAGCACCGCACATCTGTCACATGGGACGAATAGCTTACCTTGACAACGCCTAACTACTACACCAAAAATGCACAACTTCTTGAAGATAAGTAGTGGCACATTGAAATCAATGCGCTGAGCCGACCAAGAAACCATGCCGATAAAGTGCGCAACTAGCTGCGCAACTAACGCATGAACTGCCCGAGACTAACTGGGCGATATGGAGATCGAATTTAGTGGATGTGCCGTTGCTGCTCGCCGCTGTTTGCGCGACTTCGCCGTGTGGCGAAGACTTGGAATATGACGCGGATTTCCTGCAATTGGAACGTGCTGCCCAGGGTCAACCCGAGCGCAGCATGGGCGATGCCATTTTGCCCGCCGAGCCACCCGAGTGGCGTAGTATCCAGCAACAAAGCCTGGACCTGCTGCAACGCAGCAAAGACCTGCGCATCACCCATTTCCTGCTGCAAAGCTCCCTCGCCCTGCAAGGCGTCGGCGGGCTGGCCAGCGCCCTGACCCTGATCAGCGAACTGCTCCAGCAGTACTGGGCCGAGCTGCATCCGCGCCTGGATGCCGATGACGACAACGACCCCACCGTGCGCATCAACGCCCTCGCCGGCTTGACCTGCGACACGAACATCCGCCTGCTGCGCGAAAGCGTCCTCACGCGCTCGCGAGCGTTCGGCCCCGTGAGCCTGCGTGGTGCCCTGAACGCCAGCGGCCTGCAAGGGTTTCCCGGCGAAAGCCTCGGTGCCGAGCAACTGGCCGGGGCCTTTCTCGACAGCGACCCAGAGCAGCTGCAAGCCACCCACGCCGCCCTCGTCGAGGCCCGTGCGGCCTGTGAAACCATTGAAAAATATGTCAGCGAGCAAGTCGGTTCCGCCCAGGGCGTGGACCTCGGCCCGCTCAAGCAGTTGCTCAAGCAGGCCCTGCAGATTTTCAGCCAGTTCGCAGCGCAAAGCGGCGACAGCCGTGAACCCGAGGTGGTCAGTGACGACAGCCACGCCTCGGTCGGACACGCTGGCGCCCCTGCCGCACCCCGCAATACTGGCGAGATCGCCAGCCGCGACGAGGTGCTGCGCGAGCTGGACCGGATCCTGGCGTACTACACCCGGCACGAGCCTTCCAGCCCGCTGCCGGTGCTGTTGAACCGGGCGAAAAACCTGGTGCACGCCGATTTTGCGGCCATCGTGCGCAATCTGATTCCCGACGGCATGTCCCAATTTGAAAACCTGCGCGGCCCGGACGGCGAGTAAGTCGCCAGGCTTTGCAGTAACAACACCGTCGCTCAAGCGACCAGGAGCAGCAACGTGGCGAAGCAAAGTTCTCAGAAATTCATCGCGCGCAACCGCGCGCCTCGAGTGCAGATCGAGTACGACGTCGAGCTTTACGGCGCCGAGAAAAAGGTCCAGCTGCCCTTCGTGATGGGTGTGATGGCCGACCTCGCCGGCAAGCCCGCCGAGCCTCTGGCTCCGGTGGCAGACCGCAAGTTCCTTGAAGTGGACGTCGACAACTTCGACTCACGCCTCAAGGCCATGCAGCCGCGCGTGGCATTCCACGTACCCAACGAACTGACCGGCGAAGGCAACCTGAGCCTGGACATCACCTTTGAAAGCATGGACGACTTCAGCCCGGCTGCCGTAGCGCGCAAGGTCGACTCGCTGAACAAGCTGCTCGAAGCCCGTACCCAGCTGGCCAACCTGCTGACCTACATGGACGGCAAGACTGGCGCTGAAGAAATCATCATGAAGGCGATCAAGGACCCGGCATTGCTGCAGGCCCTTGCGAGCGCGCCCAAACCTGCTGGGGACCAGTAATCAT
Source organism: Pseudomonas sp. GW821-FHT01D09 (assembly GCF_059422465.1). Lineage (NCBI taxonomy): Bacteria > Pseudomonadati > Pseudomonadota > Gammaproteobacteria > Pseudomonadales > Pseudomonadaceae > Pseudomonas > Pseudomonas sp. GW821-FHT01D09. Next base: position 43,045 of record NZ_JBWKWY010000005.1, on the reverse strand, counting down.
GAGCGAGAATACCGCCCGCGAAGGCGCACAGAACCTGGGCGCCACCGAAGAAACCAGCGAGTTCGCCTCGCTGTTGCTGCAAGAATTCAAGCCCAAGACCGAGCGTGCCCGCGAAGCCGTCGAGACCGCCGTGCGCACCCTGGCCGAGCAGGCCCTGGCGCAGACGGACCTGGTGTCCAACGACGCGATCAAGTCGATTGAATCGATCATCGCCGCCATCGACGCCAAGCTCACCGCCCAGGTCAACCAGGTCATCCATCACCCGGATTTCCAACAGCTGGAAAGCGCCTGGCGCGGCCTGCACTACCTGGTCAACAACACCGAGAGCGATGAGCAACTGAAGATTCGCGTGCTCAATATCTCCAAGACCGACCTGCACAAGACCCTGAAGAAATTCAAGGGCACCGCGTGGGACCAGAGCCCGATCTTCAAGAAGATGTACGAGGAAGAGTACGGCCAGTTCGGCGGCGAACCATACGGTTGCCTGGTGGGCGATTACTACTTCGACCAGTCGCCACCCGATGTGGAACTGCTGGGCGAGCTGTCGAAAGTCTGCGCCGCCATGCACTCGCCGTTCATCGCCGCCGCGTCGCCGACCGTGATGGGCATGGGCTCGTGGCAGGAACTGTCGAACCCGCGCGACCTGACCAAGATCTTCACCACCCCGGAATACGCCGGCTGGCGCTCGCTGCGTGAGTCGGAAGACGCGCGCTATATCGGCCTGACCATGCCGCGCTTCCTTGCGCGCCTGCCGTATGGCGCCAAGACCGACCCGGTGGAAGCCTTCGCCTTTGAAGAAAACACCGACGGTGCCGACAGCTCCAAGTACACCTGGGCCAACGCCGCGTACGCGATGGCGGTGAACATCAACCGTTCGTTCAAACACTTCGGCTGGTGCTCGCGCATTCGTGGCGTGGAGTCCGGCGGTGAAGTGGAAAACCTGCCGGCCCACACCTTCCCTACCGATGACGGTGGTGTGGACATGAAGTGCCCGACCGAAATCGCCATCAGCGACCGCCGTGAAGCGGAACTGGCGAAGAACGGTTTCATGCCGCTGCTGCACAAGAAAAACACCGACTTCGCCGCGTTCATCGGCGCCCAGTCGTTGCAGAAACCGGCCGAATACGACGACCCGGACGCCACCGCCAACGCCAACCTGGCCGCGCGCCTGCCGTACCTGTTCGCCACCTGCCGTTTCGCTCACTACTTGAAGTGCATCGTGCGCGACAAGATCGGTTCCTTCAAAGAGAAGGACGAGATGCAGCGCTGGTTGCAGGACTGGATCCTCAACTACGTCGACGGGGATCCTGCGCACTCCACCGAAACCACCAAGGCCCAGCACCCGTTGGCCGCCGCCGAGGTGATCGTGGAAGACGTCGAGGGCAACCCGGGGTATTACAACTCCAAGTTCTACCTGCGCCCGCACTACCAGCTCGAAGGGCTGACCGTGTCGTTGCGCCTGGTATCGAAACTGCCTTCGGCAAAAAGCGCGTAAGCAATTCGCTCGTTCCCACGCTCCGCGTGGGAATGCCGCCCGGGATGCTCTGCGTCCCAGTGACGCAGAGCGTCACAGGATGCGTTACCACGCAGAGCGTGGGAACGATCACCCAATCAAGTGGCATCGGCCACACAGGGAGAAAACATGGCTGTTGATATTTTCATCAAGATCGGCGACATCAAGGGCGAGTCCATGGACAAGGCCCACAAGGACGAAATCGACGTGCTGAACTGGAGCTGGGGCATGGCCCAGTCCGGCAACATGCACGTTGGCAGTGGCGGCGGCGCGGGCAAGGTGAATATCCAGGACCTGTCGCTGACCAAGTACGTGGACAAGGCTTCGCCCAACCTGATGATGCATTGCGCCAGCGGCAAGCACATCGACAAGGTCAAGCTGACCGTGCGCAAGGCCGGCGGCGAAAGCCAGGTCGAGTACATGATCATCAACCTCGAAGAAGTGCTGATCACGTCCCTGAGCACCGGCGGTTCGGGCAGCGATGATCGCCTGACCGAAAACGTCACCCTGAACTTTGCCCAGGTGATGGTCGACTACCAGCCGCAGAAAGCCGACGGCACCAAGGACGGCGGCCCGATCAAGTTCGGCTGGAATATCCGTTCCAACACCAAGCGTTGATACGAAGACCCCCGGCGCCACACGCCGGGGGTTTTTGGTGCTTGCTCGAATTTCGACCTTCCTCTTTTCGGTATCTGAGTCATGGCCAAACCTTCGTTTATTAATTTGTGGAAGGCGTATTCCGATATTTTGGTAGCGCATCCAGACGCCAAACCTTGCGACGGTCCTTGGGACAACCAATGCGCCATCCGCATGAGTATTACCCTCAACGCAGAGCTGACTATCAAGGTCAACAAATCCACCTATACCGAACCCAAATGCTCCCATGGACACGCGCGAGGTGCTGAGTCCCTGGCAAACTGGTTGTGGAAGCATCACTTGGGGCGCCCAACTATCCTTGGAGGCAGCTCAGAAGAACGCCGCAAGTTGATGGATAAAAAAGGCCTGGTTTTCTTCAAGGATTGCTTCCAACAACTGGGCGAGTCTCCCGACAGCCGCACTGGCGATCACATCGACCTTTGGAACCGTGGCATCACCGCTAGCCGGTATGACGATCCCGCCTACCGATCAAGAGCCATCTGGTTCTGGGAGCTCGTATGATCAGAGTTCATCATTTTGCGTTTATTGGCTGCTTATTAAGCCTCTCTGCATGTGCCGAGCCCCAAGATCAAACAGCGACGCCATCCGTTGCCGCGGACCAGGTCGTCTCAATGGGCGGGCAACTCCTGACCCTGGAAAACGACCAGCAGCGCTGCGTATTGCGCAAACCAGACCAAAGCATGTTGCCACTCGACATGCCATGGCCCTGCCAATTTACGGTCGACCGACAAGGCAAATCGCATGTCGAGACCTTCGGCAAGGTTCCCATTGTGATCGTTATTCATACAGCGAAAGATCCTGAGAACACTGACCAGTGTCGCTCTGAGTACCGCGCCATACGCCAGATCAATGGCCAACTCGAACCGTCAATAATTGCTCGTGGCGGTAGTTGTATGGTTGGCACAGGTGATCAGAAAAATTACACGGGCCTATTCATTTGGTAACCGAAATCGCCACCCGCGACCGCCTGCAACCGTCCCTATTGGACCGGTTGACCGACGACGAGCCGAGCAATCCCAAGGAAAGCGCGGACAAGCGCGTGCTGTCCCTGACCCAGCTCAAAGCCTCGGTGCTGCGGGACCTGGCGTGGCTGCTCAATACCACCTCGCTGCTCAACGCCGATGCCACGCTGCACACCCCGGCCGGGACGTCAGTGGTCAATTACGGGCTGCCGGCGCTGGCGGGCAACAGTGCGTCGAGCGTCGATATCAATGCCCTGGAAGCTCTGATCTACCAGGCGATTGCCACCTTTGAGCCGCGCATCCTGCGCCACACCCTGCGGGTCAAGGCGCGGGTGGCCCATGGCGAGATGAATCACAACGCCCTGAGTTTCGAGATCGAAGGCGACCTGTGGGCGCAGCCGGTGCCCTTGCGCCTGTTGCTGCAAACCGATCTGGACCTGGAGTCCGGCCATGTGCGCGTGGTCAACGCCGACCAGCGGAGGCGCCCATGAACCCGCGCCTGCTGGAGCTGTATAACCAGGAACTGCACCACGTGCGCGAGAGCGCGGCGGAGTTCGCCAAGGAATACCCGAAGATCGCCAGTCGGCTGACCCTGTCCGGCATGGACTGTGCCGACCCGTACGTCGAGCGTTTGCTCGAAGGCTTCGCTTATCTCACCGCCCGGGTGCAGCTCAAGCTCGATGCCGAGTACCCGACCTTCACCCACAATCTGCTGGAAATCGCCTACCCGCACTACCTGGCGCCGACCCCGTCGATGACCGTGGTGCAATTGCAGGCCGATCCCGATGAGGGCTCGCTGGCCAGCGGTTTCCCATTGCCCCGCGATACCGTGCTGCGCGCCGCCCTGGGCCGCGAAACCCAGACCTGCTGCGAGTACCGCACCGCGCACCCGGTGATGTTGTGGCCGTTGCAGGTCAGCCAGGCCGATTACTTCGGCAACCCATCCGCCGTGCTCGGGCGCCTGGCCGCCAGCGAACCCAAAGCCAAGGCCGGTTTGCGCCTGACCCTGCGCACCGGCGCCGAGCTGCCCTTCAACAGCCTGGCCCTGGACAACCTGCCGCTGTACCTGAGCGGCGCCGATGAGCAGCCGTTCCGCCTCTACGAGCAATTGCTGGGCAATGTGTGCGCGGTGTTTGCGCGCCAGCCCGGCGGTGACTGGGTGGAGCGCCTGCCGCAGGACGCCCTGCGTCCGCGTGGGTTCGACGACGCCGAGGCGGCGATGCCAGTGGTATCGCGGGCGTTCCAGGGTTATCGCCTGTTGCAGGAATACTTCGCCCTGCCCCATCGCTATCTGTTCGTCGAATTCGCCGAGCTGAGCCGCGCCGTACAGCGCTGCGATGGCCAGGAGCTGGAGTTGGTCGTGCTGTTCGACCGCCACGACCCAAGCCTGGAAGGCAGTGTGGGCGCCGCGCAATTTGTGCCGTTCTGTACCCCGGCGATCAACCTGTTCCCCAAGCGCGTGGACCGGATTCACTTGTCCGAACGGGTCAACGAACACCATGTGATTGCCGACCGCACCCGGCCCATGGACTTCGAGATCCACTCCCTGAGCGGCATCACCGGCCATGGCAGCGGGCCGGAACAAGCCTTTTTGCCGTTCTATGCCGTGCGTGATCCATCGCGCTACGGTCGCGACCAGTCTTACTACAGCGTGCGCCGCGAGCCACGGGTGCTGTCCAGCGACCAGCGGCGCAATGGCCCGCGCTCCACCTATGTGGGCAGCGAGACCTTTGTCAGCCTGGTGGACAGCCAGCAGGCGCCTTACCGTCACGACCTGCGCCAATTGGGCGTGACTGCGCTGTGCACCAACCGCGACCTGCCACTGTTCATGAGCGTGGGCAACGGCAAGACCGACTTCACCCTGGCCGACAGCGCCCCGGTGCTGGCAGTGCGTTGCGTCGCCGGGCCCAGCCGCCCGCGCGCCAGCCACGCCCATGATGCCAAGGCCTGGCGCCTGATCAGCCAGTTGTCGCTCAACTACCTGTCCCTCAGCGAGGGCCAGGGTGCCGCCGCGCTGCGTGAACTGCTGCGCCTGTACGGCGACAGCAACGACGCCGCCCTGCAATTGCAGATCGAAGGCCTGCGCGAGGTCAGCAGCAAAGCGGTGACCCGCCGTCTGCCGATGCCCGGCCCGATCGTGTTTGGTCGTGGCCTGGAGATCACCCTGGAATTTGATGAAAACGCGTTTCGCGGCACCGGGGTGTTCCTGCTCGGTGCGGTGCTGGAACGGTTCCTGGCGCGTTACGTGTCGATCAACAGTTTTACCGAGACGGTGATCCGTACCACCGAACGCGGCGAGATCATGCGATGGAAAGCCAAGCCCGGACGACGTCCGACCCTGTGAGTACCCTGGAAGCGATGCACCAGGAGCCCTGGGAATATGACTTCTTCCAGGCGCTGCGCCGTATCGAGTGCGAATCGCCCCACCTGCCGCGCCTGGGGCATTCCCTACGTCTGGCCGATGACCCGTTGCGCCTCGGGCAACAGGCTGACTGCACGTTCGCCCCGGCCACCCTGGCCTCGGTGAGCCCTGGCGGCGACGGCACACCTGCGCGCCTGGAGCAGTTCTTTTTCGGCCTCGGCGGCCCCAACGGCCCGCTGCCGCTGCACATCACCGAGTACGTGCGCGAACGCCAGCGCAACAACGCCGACAGCACCAGCAAGCGCTTCCTGGATGTGTTCCACCACCGCCTGCTGACCCTGTTCTACCGGGCCTGGGCCGAAGCGCGGCCAACCGTCAGCCATGACCGGCCCGACGATGACTACTGGTCCGCGCGCCTCGCCGCCTTGAGTGGCCGGGGTATGCCCAGCCTGCTTGAGCAGGGCCTGATCCCGGACACGGCGAAGCTGCACTACAGCGGCCATCTCTCGGCGCAAACCCGCTACCCGGACGGCCTGAAGGCGATTCTCGGCGAGTATTTCGGCCTGCCGGTGGAGATTGAAGAGTACGTCGGCCAATGGCTGGAGCTGCCCGAACGCAGCCGGGTCAGCGTCAGCGCCAATCAGTTGGGGGTGGACTTTTGCCTGGGCAGCCATGTGTGGGACCGCCAGCACAAATTCCGCATCCGCCTGGGCCCGCTCACGCTGGATGACTACATGGGCATGTTGCCCGGCAGCCAGCCGTTCAATGAGCTGGTGGCCTGGGTAGCCGAGTACCTGGGCCATGAACTGGACTGGGACCTGAACCTGATTCTTCAACAACCGCAAGTGCCGTCGTTGCAACTCAACGGGCAGTTCCGGTTGGGTTTCAACACCTGGCTCGGCCAACCCGGGCAGGACGCCAACGACCTAATCCTGGCCCGGCATTACGCCGATCAGGCCACCACCTCAAGGAATCCAGAGCATGGGTGAAATCAGTCGCGCCGCACTGTTCGGCAAACTCAACAGCGTGGCCTACAAGGCCATCGAAGCCGCCACGGTGTTCTGCAAATTGCGCGGTAACCCCTACGTGGAGCTGGCCCACTGGTTTCACCAGTTGCTGCAACTGCAGGACTCGGACCTGCATCGCCTCATCCGCCAGTTCAACCTCGAGCCGGCGCGCCTGGCCCGTGACCTGACTGAGGCCCTGGACCGCCTGCCCCGGGGCTCGACCTCGATCACCGACCTGTCGTCCCACGTGGAAGAAGCCGTAGAGCGTGGCTGGGTGTACGGCAGCCTGATGTTTGGCGAAAGCCAGGTGCGCACCGGCTACCTGGTGCTGGGCATTTTGAAGACGCCAAGCCTGCGGCATGCGCTGCTGGGTTTGTCGTCCGAGTTCGACAAGATCAAGGCCGAGGCCCTGAGCGAGCGTTTTGACGAATACGTCGGCGATTCGCCGGAAAATGCCCTGAGTGCCAGCGACGGTTTCAACGCCGGAGCCGTGCCGGGCGAAGCCAGCGGCGCCATGGCCCCGAGTGCCATGGGCAAGCAGGAAGCCCTCAAGCGTTTCACCGTGGACCTGACCGAGCAGGCGCGCAGCGGCAAGCTCGACCCGATCGTGGGCCGTGATGAAGAGATCCGCCAACTGGTGGATATCCTGATGCGTCGGCGCCAGAACAACCCAATCCTCACCGGCGAGGCCGGGGTGGGCAAGACAGCGGTGGTCGAAGGCTTTGCCCTGCGCATCGTCGCCGGCGACGTGCCGCCAGCCCTGAAAGATGTAGAACTGCGCAGCCTGGATGTGGGCCTGCTGCAAGCCGGCGCCAGCATGAAAGGCGAATTTGAACAGCGCCTGCGCCAGGTCATCGAAGACGTCCAGGCCTCGCCAAAACCGATCATCCTGTTTATCGACGAGGCCCACACCCTGGTGGGTGCCGGTGGCGCCGCCGGCACCGGTGATGCGGCCAACCTGCTCAAGCCGGCCCTGGCCCGTGGCACCTTGCGCACGGTGGCGGCCACCACCTGGGCCGAGTACAAGAAGCACATCGAGAAAGACCCGGCCCTGACCCGCCGCTTCCAGGTGGTGCAGGTGGCCGAGCCGTCGGAAGACAAGGCGCTGCTGATGATGCGCGGCGTGGCCTCGACCATGGAAAAACACCACCAGGTGCAGATCCTTGATGAAGCCCTGGAAGCCTCGGTGAAGCTGTCCCACCGCTATATTCCGGCGCGCCAGTTGCCGGATAAATCCGTGAGCCTGCTGGACACCGCCTGCGCCCGCGTCGCCATCAGCCTGCACGCGGTGCCGGCCGAGGTGGACGACAGTCGCCGCCGTATCGAAGCCCTGGAAACCGAGCTGCAAATCATCGCCCGCGAGCATGCCATCGGTATTGCCATTGGCACTCGTCAAACCCACAGCGAAGCCTTGCTGACGGCCGAGCGCGAGCGCCTGGCAACCCTGGAAAGCCGCTGGGCCGACGAGAAAACCCTGGTGGACGAGCTGCTCGCCACCCGGGCGACCCTGCGCGAGAAGGCTGGCGTTGTCGACAGCGGCAACGACGCCTTACGCGCACAACTGGTGGACCTGCAACAACGCCTCAGCGCCCTGCAAGGTGAAACTCCGTTGATCCTGCCGACCGTGGATTACCAGGCCGTGGCCTCGGTGGTTGCCGACTGGACCGGCATCCCGGTGGGCCGTATGGCACGCAATGAACTGGAGACGGTGCTCAACCTCGACCAGCACCTGAAAAAGCGCATCATCGGCCAGGACCATGCGTTGCAGATGATCGCCAAGCGCATCCAGACCTCCCGCGCCGGCCTCGACAACCCGAGCAAGCCGATTGGCGTGTTCATGCTGGCCGGCACCTCGGGCGTGGGCAAGACCGAAACCGCCCTGGCCCTGGCCGAAGCCATGTACGGCGGCGAGCAGAACGTGATCACCATCAACATGAGCGAGTTCCAGGAAGCCCATACCGTGTCCACCCTCAAGGGCGCGCCACCGGGCTATATCGGCTATGGCGAAGGCGGCGTGCTGACCGAAGCCGTGCGGCGCAAACCCTACAGCGTGGTGCTGCTGGACGAGGTGGAAAAAGCCCACCCGGACGTGCATGAGATTTTCTTCCAGGTGTTCGACAAGGGCGTGATGGAGGACGGCGAAGGCCGGGTGATCGACTTCAAGAACACCTTGATCCTGCTGACCACCAACGCCGGCACCGAGCTGATTTCCCACGTCTGCAAAGACCCGGCAAACGTGCCCGACCCGGAAGACATCGCCAAGGCCCTGCGCCAGCCGCTGCTGAAGATCTTCCCGCCGGCCCTGCTCGGGCGCCTGGTGACGATTCCGTATTACCCGCTCAGCGACGTGATGCTCAAGGCGATCACCCGCCTGCAACTGGACCGCATCAAGAAGCGTGTAGAGAACACCCACAAAGTCGCGTTCGACTACGACGACGGGGTGATCGACCTGATCGTCTCGCGCTGCACCGAAACCGAAAGCGGCGGACGGATGATCGACACCATCCTCACCAACAGCCTGCTGCCGGACATGAGCCGCGAGTTCCTTACGCGCATGCTCGAAGGCAAGGCGCTGGCGGGGGTGCGGATCGGCACGCGGGATAACGAATTGCACTACACCTTCAGCGACGCCGGATAACGACTGCTGGAATGTGCTCAATGTGGGAGCTGGCTTGCCTGCTCCCACATAGAACCAGCTCCTACAGTTGATTCGGTTTCGTCAGTAAAGACGACACTTACGGGACAACCGATGCTTTTCAACCAAGCCTCACGCCTGGCCAAGATCACCAGCCCCCTGGGGCCGGATGTGCTGCTGCTCAATGAAATGGGCGGCGGCGAAGAGTTGGGACGGCTGTTCAACTACGAGCTGCAACTCAACTCGCTGGACGCCAACATCGACCTCAACCAGCTGCTGGGCAAACCGATGAGCGTCAGCCTGCAACTGGCGGACGGCGGCGAGCGGTATTTCCATGGGCTCGTCGCCCGTTGCAGCCAGAACATCGACCAGGGCCAGTTCGCCAGTTACCAGGTGACATTGCGCCCATGGCTGTGGCTGCTGAGCCGTACCTCCGACTGCCGGATTTTCCAGAACCTGAGCATCCCGCAGATCATCAAGCAGGTGTTCCGCGACCTGGGCTTTTCCGACTTTGAAGACGCCCTGAGCCGGCCGTATCGCGAGTGGGAATACTGCGTGCAGTACCGCGAGACCAGCTTCGATTTCGTCAGCCGCCTGATGGAACAGGAAGGCATCTACTACTTCTTCCGCCACGAGCAGGACCGCCATGTGCTGGTGCTGGCCGACGCCTATGGCGCCCACGCCACGGTGCCCGGCTACACCTCGGTGCCTTACTACCCCAAGGACGAGCAGCAGCGCGAACGCGACCATATGCACAACTGGCACCTGGCGCAGGAAGTGCAGCCCGGCTCCCTGGAGCTCAACGACTACGATTTCCAGCGCCCCAGCGCCAGCATCGACGTGCGCTCGGCCATGCCACGCCCGCACACCGCCGGCGACTACCCGCTGTACGACTACCCCGGCACCTACGTCAAAAGCGAAGACGGCGAACACTACGCACGCACCCGCATCGAAGCCCTGCAAACCCTGCACGAACAAGTGGAGTTCAGCGGTAACGCACGGGGCCTGGGCTCCGGCCATCTGTTCAGCCTCACCGGCTTCAGCCGCCGCGACCAGAACCGCGAATACTTGATCCTCGGCGCCCGCTACTACATCACCCAGGAACGCCTGGAGTCCGGTGGCGGCGCGGCGTCGGCGCAGTTCGACAGCAGCCTGACCTGCATCGACGCGCAACAGAGCTTCCGCCCACTGGCCAATACCCATCGCCCCATCGTCAAAGGCCCGCAGACCGCGCTGGTGGTCGGGCCCAAGGGCGAGGAAATCTGGACCGACCAATATGGCCGGGTGAAGGTGCATTTTTATTGGGACCGCCACGACCAGTCCAATGAAAACAGCTCCTGCTGGATTCGCGTCTCGCAGTCCTGGGCCGGCAAGAACTGGGGCTCGATGCAGATCCCACGCATTGGCCAGGAAGTGATTGTGAGCTTCCTGGAAGGCGACCCGGACCGGCCGATCATTACCGGGCGGGTGTACAACGCCGAACAGACGGTGCCCTACGACCTGCCGGAAAACGCCACCCAGAGCGGGATGAAAAGCCGTTCCAGCAAGGGTGGCAGCCCGGCGAACTTCAATGAAATCCGCATGGAAGACAAGAAGGGCCTGGAGCAGTTGTACATCCATGCCGAGCGCAATCAGGACATCGTGGTGGAAGTGGATGAAAGCCACTCGGTGGGGCATGACCGCAACAAGAGCATTGGGCATAACGAGACGGTGACCATCGGCAACAACCGCCTGCGCATCGTCAAGCAGGAAGACATCCTCTCCGTTGGCCAGAAAAAAACCGACAGCATCAGCCAGAGCTATGTCATCGAGGTCGGCGAAAACCTGCGCCTGGTGTGCGGGGAAAGCATCCTCGAATTGAACGCCAGCGGGCAGATCAACCTCACGGGCGTGCAAATCAGCTTCTACGCCAGCGGCGACGCCGAATTCAACACCGGCGGCGTGCTGCACCTGAACAACGGCGGCGGGCCTGGCGCCACACCGGATGGCCAAGGCATAAAAACCAGCATCGACGCCAATATCAAAGCCGCATTCCCCGCGCCTAAAAGCTCCTGACGAGACCTGTTTGCCATGACGTACCGCATCAACGAATTCCAGTTTCAACTGCCCGCCGGCGAGCTGCAGGACGCGACGATCAATATCCTCAAGTTCCCGGAACTGGGGACCTCCCTGATCGTCAGCCGCAGCCTGCTGGCAGAAGGCGAAACCTTGCACAGCAACTTCGACGACCAGCTCAAGCGCCTGGAAAAACAAGTGCAGGACCTGCGCTGCCTGCCCAGCGTGCCGGTACGCCTGGGTGCCGCCCAGGAGGTCGAAGGGATCGAGCTGCGTAGCCAGTTCAACAAGGGCAACGACAAGGTGTTCCAGTACCAGTTGGCCCTGGTGCTGCCGGGGACGCGCAAGATGCTCGCCTTGAGTTATGTGAAGGCGGACAAGCTGGGTGATGCCGAGGCGGCGCATTGGGCGACCATCAAGAACTCGTTGTCGTTCGACGTGCCTGCGTGATGGGCCTCCTGCATGTCTGACACGTTATGGGCCGCTCGCCTGGGCGATGCCATGGACCACACGTCGATGATGGCCGATATTCTCGGCGGCGTGCTGGAGGTGGCGGCGAATATCGCGATTACGGCGCTGGCCACCGCTGCAGTAGTCGCCGCCACCGGGATCACGGTGGTCACGGGCGGACTGGGGTGCTTCCTCCTCGGCGCGGTGGTGGGCGTGGTCGTGGGCCTTGCAATGAGCAAGAGCGGGGCCGACAAGGGCCTGAGCAATTTATGCGAGGGCATCGGCAACGCGCTGTTCCCACCCACGGTGCAGGCCAATATCCTCACCGGTTCCTTCGACACGTTTACCAATAACATCCCCTCGGCCCGTGCGGCCGGGGCGGTTGTTTCCCATGTGGCACCGGCCGGCACCGAGCTGGAAATGCAGGCGCCGGAAGAAGAAGCCAGCTACCTGGACATGGCAGGCGAGTTCTTCTCACAGATGTGGCGCCCCACCGTGGCTTCGCCTGCGCCAGGCACAGAGACCAAGCCCGAAGACCTGGTGCTTTGCATGAAGCACCCACCGATGCCGCCGCAGTTCATGGCCGAAGGCTCGGCCAAGGTGACCATCAACGGCCAGCCCGCCGTGCGCAGCGGTGACCGCAGCACCTGCGATGCGAAGGTGGTGTCCTCCGGGCTGATCTCCCCCGACGTCACCATCGGCGGCGGTTCAGTGGTGGTGCGCGAAATTCGCAGCGGCAAGACCCCGGGGGTTGGGCTGGCCGTGACGGTGCTGTTGATGCTCAAGGGCGGCAAGGGCAAGTTCTTCAGCAAATTGCCGTGCATGCTGGTTGGCGGGGCGGCGTCGATGGCCGTCAGCAGTGCCATGGGCGCGGCGGCCAACGCCGCCATGGGCTCGTCGAACCCGGTCCATGCGGCCACCGGGGCCAAGGTGCTCGGCGGCGATGATGATCTGGATTTCGTCCTGCCCGGCCTGTTGCCGATTGACTGGCAGCGCGTCTACAACAGCCGCGACGAACGCCGTGGCAGCCTGTTCGGCACTGGCTGGAGCGTGCCGTATGAGGTGTGTGTCGAGATCCAGCCTCATCCCGAGGGCGGCGACACCCTGATCTACACCGACGAACAGGGCAGGCCCATCGACATGGGCACCATCCCCTTGGGCGGCGCGGTGTTCAGTGCCGGTGAAGGGCTTGCTGTACGACGCCACCGCGATGGGCCGTTGCTGATTGAAAGCGACGATGGTGTGTACCGCTTGTTCGAGCCCACCCCGGCAAACCCGTCGCGGCTGCGCCTGAGCCAGCTCGGTGATCGCAATGACAACCGCATCCATCTCGACTACGACGATGCCGGATGCCTGGTTCGTCTGCGCGATACGTTTGATCTCGTGCAGGTTGAGCTGATCCGTGATCAAGGCCATCTGACCCACATCGAACGCTTGTACCCGGATCAACGCCGTGAAGTGCTGGTCAGCTATGACTATGACGCTGCGGGTAACCTGGCGCAGGTGCGCGACGCAACCGGCCAGGTACAACGGCGCTTTGCCTATGATTCCGGGCGCCGTATGGTCGAGCACCAGCTGCCGACAGGATTACGCTGCTTCTATGACTGGGCGTTGATTGAAGACCTGGAATGGCGAGTGGTGAGGCACTGGACCGATGAAGGCGATGCATACCAGTTCGACTATGACCTGCAGGCCGGCACCACACGCATTACCGACAGCTTGCAGCGTGTCAGCATCCGGCACTGGAACAGCCAGTACCAGATCACCCGCTACAGCGACAACCTCGGCCAGACCTGGCTGTTCGACTGGAACGACGAACGCCAATTGCTCAACGCCACCGACCCGCAGGGCGGCCGCTATGAATACAGCTACGACGAGGCCGGCAACCTCATCGGCGAAACCGACCCCCTAGGGCGCAGCGACTCGACGTTGTGGCTGGAACACTGGGCCCTGCCGTTGGTGCAAACCGACGCCGCCGGCAACAGCTGGCGCTACCGATATGATCAGCGCGGCAACTGCACCGTCGCCATTGACCCACTGGGCCATGTCACCCGCTATCGCTATGACGCCCATGGCCAAGTCGTCGAGATCATCGACGCCACGGGCAAAAGCAAAAAACTGCGCTGGAACCCGTTTGGGCAACTGCTCGAACACATCGACTGCTCGGGTTACCCGACACGGTTCAGCTACAACGAGCGGGGCTATTTACAGGTCATCACCGATGCCCTCGGTGAACGCACGCAGTTCAGTTATGACGCACAGGGGCGCCTGCTCAGCAGCCAATTACCCGACGGCCGTAGCGAGCAGTACCAGCGAGATATCAGCGGCCAACTGACGGCTTACACCGACCCGGCCGGCCACACCACACGCTATCAACACAACCGTCGCGGCCAGGTGCGCCAGCGCACCGATGCCCATGGCCGGCAGGTGCAGTTCGGGTATGACAGCTTTGGTCGGCTGCAGGCGCTGATCAACGAGAACGGCGAACGTTATCGGTTTGCCTGGGATGATGGGGATCGGTTGACGGAGCAGTGCAACCTTGATGGCAGCGCGAAACGTTATACATACGATGCCCTAGATAACGTAAACCGCGTCGAGACCCACGTAGCGATACGAAGTGGTCAGCAGGCCAACGAAAAAACTATCGTCCAGCATCTACAACGGGATGCTATGGGCCGACTGACAACCCGAACCACACCTGATGGACAGTTCTGCTTCCACTACAGCCCGTTGAACCAATTGATCGAAGCTATCGCTATCGATAACGACGGCAACCAACAACGAGTGGGCTTTGCGTATGACGCACGCGGTTATCTCACTGAAGAAAAGAGCGCCGCCGGGACTCTGAGGCATCATTATGATGAGCTCGGCAATTTGATCCAGACGGAACTGCCGGATGGCCGCTGGCTCAATCGCTTGTATTACGGTAGCGACCATCTGCATCAGATCAACCTCAACGGCCATGTGATAAGCGACTTCGAGCATGATCGACTGTATCGAGAAGTCATTCGGACACAAGGCCACATTAGTACGCGAAGCGAATATGACCGCAGCGGCCGCCTACGCACTCGCCAACACCGGCATGCCAGCCTTCCGGTTTTGATGCCTGCGCCTGAAAAAATACATTTTGAGTTCGATCCCAGTGATCATCTTGTGGGGCGTTCCGAACGGAACCCACAAGGACAACAACACCAACTGCTCCACTACGATATGACAGGACGGATCCGTGCAACCCAGGGAGGTCGCCAAGGGCAGAACGAATCATTTTGCTTCGATGCCGCAGCCAATCTTCTCGACATCTCATCCGGTTCTACAGGGCAGGTGACGCATAACCAACTGATGACTTATCAGGATAAGCGGTACCGCTACGACGGTTTTGGGAGAGTGATTGAAAAATCCAGCAAACGACATGGTTTGCAGCATTTTCGCTATGACACTGATCACCGATTGATCGAAGTCCGCACACAAAAGGCGCAGGGAGAAAGCGTAGTCAGAATGCGCTATGACCCGCTGGGACGACGGATTGAGAAAACCGAACATGACGGCAAAGGACAGCTCATCGGACACACCCGCTTCGACTGGGATGGCCTGCAATTACTCAAAGAGCATAAAAATAGCCAAACCAGCCTGTATCTCTACCTCAATAATGGTCACGAGCCCCTGGCAAGAGTCGATGGTCTTGGTGAAACTCAACGAATTCGTTACTACCACAATGATCCCAATGGGCTGCCCCATGCCTTAACGGAAAGTGACGGTAACCTTCTATGGCATGCAGAGTTTCAGGTGTGGGGCAACACGATTAATGAGACCCGCGAGCCCTACTTTATTGAGGAACAGAACCTGCGTTTCCAGGGACAGTACCTGGACCGGGAAACAGGCTTGCATTACAACACTTTTCGTTTCTATGACCCAGATATAGGACGCTTCACCAGCCCTGACCCATTGGGATTGACGGGAAGCCTCAATCTTTACCGCTACGCACCAAATCCATTCACTTGGATAGATCCGCTGGGGCTGAAAGAAGACGAGATCATTCGCTACATGGGCAAGAGTGAAACTGTCGCCTCTAAGGCTGCCAACGGCGGTAAAGGCGGCTTGGTTCCGAATATTAGGGGTGAAAAAGCCATCTGGGTCAATCATGACAGCAACCCCGGCTTCAACCCTGGAAAGGAACAGTATCGGGTAGTGGCCACAGTCAACAATGAAGGGGTCAGCATGCTCAACAATCATAAGGATATTTCTGACGTTGACTATAAAGAGACAGGGCTGAAAGATGGCGTGCTGTCAAAAACGAATGAACCCAAGGCAAAAGGAATCGGTAACCGATTGCTCGACAAATTCAATAAAACCATTACCTCCTTTCGAGTCGAGAAAAAAGGCCCGAACGGAAAGTGGAAGACATGCGGATAGCGGAAAATGGACCTGTTCAATCTCCTTTCATACAAGCTTGAAAATTTCCTGAACATCCGGCCATGCCCGACAGAGTTCGGTGATGTTTTTTACCAAGAAGATGAGCCTTCTCTACTCTCTGTCGCCGCCAGAAAGCTCAATGGGACTACGCTTTATGTGAGCCGCTGGCATGACCTGTTTTCCATCAGTACCTTCGAAAAAGCCATGTCGAAGCTCGGCTTCACAGAACCGGACTGTTATGCCCTCCTGTCAGTCCTATCACGCTTCGGTTATTTACTTGAAATAGACAACCGTCAACGGACCAATAAAGACTACTTTATCTTCTTCTATATAATTCAATTGATCACTTTGAAAAACAATCAGATCGATGCGAATGAACAATTCAGAAACCACATACTCAAATTCCTGCTTTTCGAACTGAGCATTGAAGACGAAACTTATAAGCGCTTCAGCATCGAAAACAATAAACTGATAATAAATGCAGATATTTTAGGGCCAACCCCCCTACTGGATGTTATTGACCTGATTTATCAGGCAATCAAGGCCGATGACCGAAAAGAAAATGTACTTTTTAGCGTCTTAAAAGACTACCAAAAAAGTATCGTTACACTACTGACAAAGCCCAACGATACGAATTATCGTTTCCGCTTTAATGATTGCCACAGCGAATTCATGTATCCAGATGTATTTCTGCATGCTTACGCTAACGACAGGAAACCGTTATTTGACGCTATCGTTGATACGGTCAACCCACTTCAATCCACACATAATCTTTTTGTTTCCAACATCATCCTGATGAACTACGCTTTTTATATTATTAAAAACAAACCTCGAGAAATACTGAGACTTAAAAAGCATACCCGTGATAAAGCCGTGTTTGAAAAACTGGTGCAAGCAATCGTCTCTCGCCGAATGTCTGTCAAAAAAGAATGCTTCAGGAATATCCTGACAGATCACGATCTTTCCTCGATAAACGATAGCCCAACCGAGTTCTACAACATTTTATATTCGCTATAGCCGCTACGCCGTCAAGGCCATTGGATTGTCTGGGCGATCCTATCCTGATCAAGCGCCTGAGGACCGCATTGACCTGTATGCCTTAAAACACAAGGATCCTGTGACTATGGAAGGTAACCTGCTAAACACCGACTGGCCCAGCAGAGCAGTCTATGTCTGACGCGTTATGGGCCGCCCGCATGGGCGATGCCATGGACCACACCTCGATGATGGCCGACATTCTCGGCGGCGTGCTGGAGGTGGCGGCGAATATCGCGATTACGGCGCTGGCCACCGCTGCGGTCGTTGCCGCCACCGGGATCACGGTGGTCACGGGCGGACTGGGGTGCTTCCTCCTCGGCGCAGTCGTGGGCGTGGTTGTGGGGCTTGCGATGAGCAAGAGCGGGGCCGACAAGGGCCTGAGCAATTTATGCGAGGGCATCGGCAACGCGCTGTTCCCACCCACGGTGCAGGCCAATATCCTCACTGGTTCCTTCGACACGTTTACCAATAACATCCCCTCGGCCCGTGCGGCCGGGGCGGTTGTTTCCCATGTGGCACCGGCCGGCACCGAGCTGGAAATGCAGGCGCCGGAAGAAGAAGCCAGCTACCTGGACATGGCAGGCGAGTTCTTCTCACAGATGTGGCGCCCCACCGTGGCTTCGCCTGCGCCAGGCACAGAGACCAAGCCCGAAGACCTGGTGCTTTGCATGAAGCACCCACCGATGCCGCCGCAGTTCATGGCCGAAGGCTCGGCTAAGGTGACCATCAATGGCCAGCCCGCCGTGCGCAGCGGTGACCGCAGCACCTGTGATGCGAAGGTGGTGTCCTCCGGGCTGATCTCCCCCGACGTCACCATCGGCGGCGGTTCAGTGGTGGTGCGCGAGATTCGCAGCGGCAAGACCCCGGGGGTCGGGCTGGCCGTGACGGTGCTGCTGATGCTCAAGGGCGGCAAGGGCAAGTTCTTCAGCAAATTGCCGTGCATGCTGGTTGGCGGGGCGGCGTCGATGGCCGTCAGCAGTGCCATGGGCGCTGCAGCCAACGCGGCGATGGGCTCGTCGAACCCGGTCCATGCGGCCACCGGGGCCAAGGTGCTCGGCGGCGATGATGATCTGGATTTCGTCCTGCCCGGCCTGCTGCCGATTGACTGGCAGCGCGTCTACAACAGCCGCGACGAACGCCGTGGCAGCCTGTTCGGCGCTGGCTGGAGCGTGCCGTATGAGGTGTCTGTCGAGATCCAGCCTCATCCCGAGGGCGGCGACACCCTGATCTACACCGACGAACAGGGCCGCCCCATCGACATGGGCACCATCCCCTTGGGCGGCGCGGTGTTCAGTGCCGGTGAAGGGCTTGCTGTACGACGCCACCGCGATGGACCGTTACTGATTGAAAGCGACGATGGTGTGTACCGCTTGTTCGAGCCCACCCCAGCAAACCCGTCGCGGCTGCGCCTGAGCCAGCTCGGTGATCGCAATGACAACCGCATCCATCTCGACTACGACGATGCCGGATGCCTGGTTCGTCTGCGCGATACGTTTGATCTCGTGCAGGTTGAGCTGATCCGTGATCAAGGCCATCTGACCCACATCGAACGCTTGTACCCGGATCAACGCCGTGAAGTGCTGGTCAGCTATGACTATGACGCTGCGGGTAACCTGGCGCAGGTGCGCGACGCAACCGGCCAGGTACAACGGCGCTTCGCTTACGACGCTGGGCGCCGCATGGTGGAACACCAGTTGCCCACCGGCTTGCACTGCTTTTACGAGTGGGCCCTGATGGATGGCCAGGAATGGCGGGTGATCAAGCACTGGACCAACGAAGGCGATGCTTACCAGTTCGACTATGACCTGCAGGCCGGCACCACACGCATTACCGACAGCTTGCAGCGTGTCAGCATCCGGCACTGGAACAGCCAGTACCAGATCACCCGCTACAGCGACAACCTCGGCCAGACCTGGCTGTTCGACTGGAACGACGAACGCCAATTGCTCAACGCCACCGACCCGCAGGGCGGCCGCTATGAATACAGCTACGACGAGGCCGGCAACCTCATCGGCGAAACCGACCCGCTGGGGCGCAGCGACTCGACGTTATGGCTCGAGCACTGGGCCCTGCCGTTGGTGCAAACCGACGCCGCCGGCAACAGCTGGCGCTACCGCTATGATCAGCGCGGCAACTGCACCGTCGCCATTGACCCGCTGGGCCATGTCACCCGTTATCGCTATGACGCCCATGGCCAGGTCGTCGAGATCATCGACGCCACGGGCAAAAGCAAAAAACTGCGCTGGAACCCGTTCGGGCAGTTAGTCGAGCATATCGACTGCTCGGGTTACCCGACGCGGTTCAGCTACAACGAGCGGGGC
This sequence comes from Pseudomonas sp. GW821-FHT01D09, assembly GCF_059422465.1. NCBI lineage: Bacteria > Pseudomonadati > Pseudomonadota > Gammaproteobacteria > Pseudomonadales > Pseudomonadaceae > Pseudomonas > Pseudomonas sp. GW821-FHT01D09. The sequence goes on along the minus strand of NZ_JBWKWY010000005.1, from coordinate 23,635 downwards.
TATTTACAGGTCATCACCGATGCCCTCGGTGAACGCACGCAGTTCAGTTATGACGCACAGGGGCGCCTGCTCAGCAACCAATTGCCGGATGGCCGCACCGAGCAATACCAGCGCGATGCCAGTGGGCAGTTGGTAGGCTATACCGATCCCGCCGGGCACACCACGCTCTATCAAAACAACCGGCGGGGCCAGGTGCGCCAGCGCACAGACGCCCATGGTCGGCAGGTGCAGTTCGGCTACGACAGCTACGGGCGGCTGCAAGCGCTGGTCAATGAGAACGGTGAAAGCTATCGGTTTGCGTGGGACGCAGGGGATCGGCTGACTGAACAGCAAGACCTCGATGGCAGCGCTAAGCGCTACGACTACGACTTGCTCGACAACATCACGGCGGTGACTGCGATTCCAGCGCCTTACGGCAATGGCCTGGCGGTGGTCCCGAAGACGCTGCCGACGCCCATCGTTCACCGACTGGAGCGCGATGCGGTCGGCCGACTGGTCGCCAAAACCACCGACGATGGCCGCACCGACTACAGCTACGATGCAGTCGATCAGCTCACAGCCGTCACCTTCACCGACTTGCAGGGCAAAGCCCAGGCCTTGGCTTTCGCCTACGACGCTGTCGGCCAGTTGCTTGCCGAACAGAGTGCCAGTGGCAACCTGCAACACCATTACGACGAACTCGGCAACCTGATCCAGACCCAACTACCGGACGGCCGCTGGCTCAACCGCCTGTACTACGGCAGCGGCCACCTGCATCAGATCAACCTCGACGGCCAGGTCATCAGCGACTTCGAGCGTGACCGCCTGCACCGCGAAGTGCTGCGCACCCAAGGCCAGATCAGCACCCGCAGCGAATACGACCGCAGCGGTCGATTGCGCTCACGCCAACGCCGCCTTAACAGCCAGCCATCGTTGATGCCCGCAGCTGCGCAAAAGCAGTTCGAGTACGACCCCGCCGACAACCTGATCGGCAAACTCGACCAGCAGCCCTCCACGCAGCATCGCCAACTGCTGCACTACGACGCCACCGGCCGCATTATCGCCAGCCAAGACAGCCTGCACGGCCAGCGCGAAACTTTCGCCTACGACGCCGCCGCCAACCTGCTGGACGGCCCACAGGCAGGCGCCGGGCTGGTGGTGCATAACAAGCTGCTGACCTATCAGGACAAACGCTACCGCTACGATGCCTTTGGCCGGATGATCGAAAAGCGTAGCGGCGCCCGTGGCGTACAACACTTTGCGTACGACGCCGAAAGCCGGCTGATTGAAGTGCGCAATGCAGGCGGCAGCGTGGTGCGCATGGCCTACGACCCGCTGGGCCGACGCATCGCCAAGACCGAACATGGCAGCAATGGCTATCCACTGGGCGAAACCCAATTCATGTGGGACGGTTTACGCCTGTTACAGGAGCAAAAGCACAGCCAGACCAGCCTCTACCTCTATGAAGACGAAGGCTACCAACCCCTGGCCCGCGTCGATGGCATCGGGGCGCTGCAAAAAATTCGCTACTACCACAACAACCTCAACGGCCTGCCAGAGCAACTGACCGAGGCTGATGGGCACACCCTGTGGCAGGCGACTTATCGGGTGTGGGGCAATACCCTGGAGGAGGTGCGAGAGCCTTACTTTATTGAAGAGCAGAACCTGCGGTTTCAGGGACAGTACCTGGATCGGGAGACGGGGCTGCATTTTAATACGTTCAGGTTTTATGATCCGGATGTGGGGCGGTTTACTACGCCGGATCCGATTGGGTTACTAGGAGGATTTAACCTCTATCAATACGCTGAAAATCCATTTGGCTGGATAGATCCGCTCGGACTCAAAACCTGTGGCAACGGACCGAAATGGACGAAAAAAGGTTGGAAACATGTTTACGAACGGCACTATAGGTCCCCAGGTGCACGCTGGTCACACAAAAGTAAATTTAACGTCGGTAACGAGCAGACGCTAAGAAAAATGGTGAACAAAACGGTTACAAAAGGTACTGCCACTTATCAAAAAGATAAGCAAGGCAACACCAAATATGAGTACGATTTTGGCAAGCCTGTAGGTTCTCGGACCAATAAACAAACAGGCGTTGTAGAGCACCAAAACAAAATGACTGTTATCCTTAACAAGCACGGAGAGGTTGTGACAGCCTTTCCGTCCTGACATGGAAATTTTTATGCCTCTTGACTTTATGGCAGCAGAAAATCAGAAAGACATTAATGAAAACACTCCCGTTTTTTGCTTGAGTGAATCTACCCATGGCGCTCTTATGGACGCATCAGCACCAGGAAAAGATTTCCCAAAGACGCACAAATTTTCTGATTATTACGCCGACACAAGTATTCTATTCGGCGAAATTCTACCTTTAGTGACTGAAATCGAAAAAGCGATAAAATTAAAAAAATTAAACTCCAGCGAATTGAAAGATCTAGTCAAGTTTCTTCAAAGTGCTTATAGCAAAAAACTGAATGTTTTTATTTATTGCGACTAACCCAATTCATGACGGCTCTGACAGCACCCAAGCCCGGCGATTTATTTTATATCCCGGCTCTCAATGCTAACGATGAACCCGGCTTCGTGCTCGCACGCTACATTGAGCTCATACCACCTGCGCTCGGCCATTTGATCGAGGTGTTCGCCCATTTTTATACAAAGATCCCCGCCTCTATCGAGGAAGTAGACACATCGCGCCGATTATTCAGGCCGATATTCTGCAGCATGCGTTTTTCGGGTATTCCACGCTGGAAAGTACTTTTCAGTGACCCGGGGTATAAAAAATCCGACTCCCATTACGACAAAATCCAATTCGCCTTTGAAAGGCGAATCTGGATGGGTGGTACCAGCCATCCAGCGACCACAGAACAACTTTCGGGGATAGAGCCGTCCATTTGCTGGCGAATGGACCATGTTGTTTTTCGCGTTATTGCTCATCTACGAGGAGCCATCGGGGAAAACGAATGCATGGGGCACTTTGATTTACCGGAAGACTTGCGAGTTGATAGCAACATTGCACTTGACCGTGTAAACAAGGCAGCGCACAGCATGCAGTTGCTGTTTAAGAGTAAATAACAATGGGCGACTGGAATGTACAACCATGGGCCAACGATGAAGCCGCAGACTGGTTTCACAGTTTTTGGGAGAACCATGATTTCGCTGTTCTGATTGATGAAATCAATGATTTTGATCCCAACGAAGAACGTTACGACAGTGTCAGGGCCGCCAGCTATCTTTTACAAACCCTGGGGATCGCCTATGTGTGGCCGTCCGCACATCTGGAGACCCTCAAACCACTGCTGGTGAAAGCCATATCGATCCTGTCCAACATGATAAATCCCCCTGATGAGACCTGGGGCTTCCTAGATATGTGGGGTAATTCCCCTGACGTGATTGAGAGCGTGAGAATGCAAATAGAAGCGCTTGAGGCCCGTCTGGGGGCCTTGGCTACATAAAAAAGAGGCACGGACTACTTTAATCGCCAAGAACCTGCCCCAACAAAAATGGGCACCCAACCCAATTGGCGTGCCCATTTTTCATACCTCCCCGCCTCCCTTCGAGACGGTATCGCGTTTACGGGTTGACGCTATCTTTGAGCGACTTGCCCGGCTTGAACGCCACGGTGTTGCTCGCCTTGATTTTCACCGGCTCGCCGGTTTGCGGGTTTTTGCCGGTGCGGGCGCCGCGGTGGCGTTGCAGGAAGGTGCCGAAGCCAACCAGGGTGACGCTGTCCTTGCGGTGCAAGGCGCCAGTGATTTCTTCAAGAACGGCGTTGAGGACGCGGTTGGCCTGTTCTTTGGTCAGGTCTGCTTTTTCTGCAATGGCGGCTGCGAGTTCTGGTTTACGCATAGGTGAAGCCTCTTTGACGGTTTTTTGTTGTTATGTCCGTGCTGCTCTCTGCTGGAGCAGCGCCAAGGCGCCGCAGGCTCTACTCTGCGGCAGACGGGAGTGAGGATGGCATGCCATTGGTGCCTGCGCCAGTCTCGTGGCGACCTTTCTAGGGGGAAAAAGGTGCTTATTCCGACAGAACGACCAGTATTTACGCCAGCAGTGGCGGAAGTTCCTTATTCAAGGCCAGTTTTTCCATGACCGCCGTGCCCGTCAGCGCATAGCCCAGCAGGCGCCCGCTGGGATCGCGGCACAAAGCCTTGATGTCGGCGCCCTGCCCTTCGACGCTCCACACGCCTTCAGTGCCCCGTGGCGGTGGCGAAACCACCAGCGGGCACGCCGGGGTTTTCACCGTGACCGGCATCGGCCCGTAGTTGACCGCCGTGGCGTTGCCCGCCAGGGTCTGGGCCAGGGCGCGGGCGCTGCTCATCAGGGGCATGACATACAGCAGGTTCAGGCCATCGACCTCGGCGCAGTCGCCCAGGGCGTAGATATTGGCATGGGAGGTCTTGAGGTGGCGGTCAACCATGATTCCACGGTTGGTTTGCAGGCCGGCCGCAGCCGCCAGGTCCACCCGTGGGCGCAAGCCAATGGCGGAGACCACCAGGTCGCATTCGATCACGGTGCCATCGGACAAGTGGGCTTCCAGGCCTTCAGCCGTGCGTTGCAGGCGGTTGAGCACCGGGCCCAGGTGGAAACGTGCCCCCAGGCCTTCCAGCCCGGCCTGCACCGCTGCAGCCGCTGCCGGGTGCAGCAGGGTCGGCATGACTTGCTCGCACGGTGCCACCAGGTCGACAGTGTAGCCGCCCAGGATCAGGTCGTTGGCAAACTCACAGCCGATCAGGCCCACGCCCAACAGCAGCACACGGCGCTTGCCGGCCGCGGCGTGGCGAAAGCGCGCGTAGTCTTCCAGGTCGTTGATCGGAAAAATCAGTTCAGCGGCATCGCCCTCGACCGGGACCTGTACCGTCTGGGCGCCCCAGGCCAGAATCAGGTCGCGATAGGCCAGCGCTTCCTCGCCGATCCACAGGCGCTTGTGGCCAGGGTCGATGCCACTGACTCGGGTATGGGTGCGCACCTCGGCCTTGAGTTGCTCGGCCATGGTGCCCGGGGTCGCCATGCTCAGGCCATCGGCATTCTTGTTCTTGCCAAAACCGGTGGAGAGCATGGGCTTGGAGTAGGAACGCCCGTCATCCGCAGTGATCAGCAACAGCGGGGTTTCGCTGTCGAGCTTGCGAAACTCCCGAGCCAGGTTGTAACCGGCCAAGCCTGTACCGATGATCACGACAGGTGCGCTCATTCCATTCTCCTTGTAGTACGTTTCTTAAATTCAGCGAATCAACCGATTTCGATCATTTCAAAATCCATTTTGCCGACGCCGCAGTCCGGGCACAGCCAGTCTTCCGGGACGTCCTGCCACAGGGTGCCGGGGGCGATCCCGTCATCCGGCCATCCGTCCGCTTCGTTGTAGATCAGGCCACAGACTACACATTGCCACTTCTTCATTACTTGCTTCCTCAGGGTCCAGGCGTACTGGCCGACAGTCGATAGATCCAGCATTGCCGTGCGGCTCAGGGCGTTTTGTACTGATCGGGGCGCCCAGATGCAAGCACGTTCGCCCCAATGTCCCGCCGCACCCCGGCAACAATCCAGGCGGCCATGGTAAGCTCGGCGCCTCATTAACTGCCAATAATGACTCCCCGTGCCGCATTCGATTGCTGTTCCCGATGCCTGCCAATGGCTGAACCAGAGCCTTCTGCACCCTTTGCCCGCGCCTCCTACCCTCGACTGGCTGTTCGATGAGGGGTCACTGACCCGCCGTCTGACGCACCTGTCCCACGATGGTTTCAGTGTCACGCCGTTGTACGAAGGCTGGCAGCCCCTGCGAGACGACGAATGCGCCGCCCTCGACCTGCCAGTCGCCAGTATTGGCTGGGTGCGCGAGGTGTATTTGCGCGGTCACGGCCAGGCCTGGGTGTTTGCCCGCAGCGTCGCGGCGCGCAGTGCCTTGCAGGGCGATGGCTTGCATATGGATGAGTTGGGCAGCCGTTCCCTGGGCGAACTGCTGTTTTGTGACCAGGCCTTCACCCGCCAGGCCATCGAAGTCTGCCATTACCCACGCGCCTGGCTGCCGAAGGCGGATCAGGCCCATGGCTTGTGGGCGCGGCGCTCGCGCTTTGATCGCGGCGCGTTGAGCGTCTTGGTGGCAGAGGTGTTCCTGCCGAGCCTGTGGCAAGCCGTGCACCCATCTGCGGAGAACTGCTGATGTACCAGCGCCTGCTCCACTCCCTGAACCGCCTGCACCCACGGGCCTGGGACTTCGTACAACTGACGCGGATGGACAAGCCCATCGGCATCTATCTGCTGCTGTGGCCCACCTTGTGGGCACTATGGATTGCCGGCAAGGGCTCGCCGTCGTTGAGCAATATCGTGATTTTTGTCCTCGGCGTGACCCTGACCCGGGCCGCCGGTTGCGTGATCAATGACTGGGCGGACCGCAAGGTCGACGGTCATGTGAAGCGTACCGCGCAACGCCCGTTGGCGAACGGCAAGATCAGCTCCAAAGAGGCTCTGGTGTTCTTTGCGGTGCTGATGGCCATCAGTTTCCTGCTGGTGCTGCTGACCAACGCCGCCACCATCTGGCTGTCCCTGGGCGGCCTGGCGCTGGCGGTCAGTTACCCCTTTATGAAGCGCTACACCTATTACCCGCAGGTGGTGCTGGGCGCGGCGTTTTCCTGGGGCATACCCATGACGTTTACCGCCGAGACCGGCAGCCTGCCGGCCATTGCGTGGTTGCTGTATATCGCCAACCTGCTGTGGACGGTGGCCTACGACACCTATTACGCGATGACCGACCGCGATGACGATTTGAAAATCGGCGTCAAATCCACCGCAATCCTGTTTGGCGATGCCGACCGGATCATCATCCTTACCTTGCAGGGGTTGGCGCTGCTGTGCCTGCTGCTGGCGGGCTCGCGCTTTGAGCTGGGCGGCTGGTTCCACCTGGGGTTGGTGGCAGCTGCGGGTTGCTTTGCCTGGGAGTTCTGGTACACCCGGGATCGGGACCGGATGAAGTGCTTCAAGGCGTTTTTGCACAACCATTGGGCGGGGTTGGCGATTTTTGTCGGGATTGTGGCGGACTACGCCTTTCGATAAGACGGGATGAGAGGGCTTGCCACAACAAGCCCCCATCACAGTAGTGGCCTAGGGCTTGGCGACCTTCCAGGCGCCATCCATTTTGCCATCACCCGTCGCAACGCCGCCCTTCTTGTCGGCAATGAAGGTGTACAACGGCTTACCGTCATAAGCCCACTGACTGGTGTTGTCGTCACGGGTGATGACGGTCCACTTGCCCATCGGCTTATCGGTGGACTCGGCCTTCAACGGCGGCCAGTTGGTCGCGCACTTGTCATTGCACATAGACTTGCCGTCGGCATCCTTGGCAAAGGTATAAAGCGCCATGCCCTTGTGGTCCACCAACATCCCGTCTTTAGTCATGGCGGGGTCTGCCGCGACAGCCAGTGCTGGCAGCGTCAACGCCACCGTGACCAGCAGGGCTTTCCAGGAAAAAGTACGTTGACTCATCGGAACCTTCCTTTTGCGGTTGCCAGGATTCGGACCCAAAGCGTAGTTCAGGACCCGGCCGATTGCGCAGGCCAGTAAAATACTGTCACACGACTGCAATAATTCCGTTATCTAATGCGGCGCAAGACAGTTAAATGACAAGAGGACTTAGCATGGTTGGCAGGAGCATTCTGATCGTTGACGACGAAGCGCCCATTCGCGAAATGATCGCCGTTGCGTTGGAAATGGCCGGCTATGACTGCCTGGAGGCAGAGAACTCCCAGCAGGCCCACGCCATTATCGTCGACCGCAAGCCGGACCTGATCCTGCTGGACTGGATGCTGCCCGGCACCTCCGGTATCGAATTGGCCCGACGCCTCAAGCGCGATGAGCTGACCGGGGATATCCCGATCATCATGCTCACCGCCAAGGGCGAAGAGGACAACAAGATCCAGGGCCTGGAAGTCGGTGCCGATGACTACATCACCAAGCCATTTTCCCCACGGGAACTGGTTGCACGCCTGAAGGCCGTATTGCGCCGCGCCGGCCCGACCGATGGCGAGGCCCCGATTGAAGTCGGCGGCCTGGTGCTGGACCCCATCAGCCACCGCGTGACCATCGACGGCACGCCGGCCGAGATGGGCCCCACCGAATACCGCCTGTTGCAGTTTTTCATGACCCACCAGGAACGCGCCTATACCCGTGGGCAATTACTGGACCAAGTGTGGGGCGGCAACGTGTATGTCGAGGAGCGCACCGTGGACGTGCATATCCGCCGCCTGCGCAAAGCCTTGGGCGATGCCTATGAGAACCTGGTACAAACCGTGCGCGGCACCGGGTATCGGTTTTCAACCAAAGGTTGAGCCAACCCTACCCAGACTTAACAGCCGACAAGGACGCATGTTCAAGTGAACCAAAACTGGCATGGCACCCTGATCCGCCACATGCTCCTGCTGGTCACCGGCTGCCTGTTGGTGGGCCTGATCAGCGGCTATTACGGCTGGAGCCTGGCCATTGGCCTGGGCCTCTACCTGGGCTGGACCCTCAAGCAATTGCTGCGCCTGCACGACTGGCTGCGCCAGCATAAACCCGATGAAGCGCCACCCGACGGCTATGGCCTGTGGGGCGAGGTGTTCGACAGCATCTATCACCTGCAACGCCGCGACCAGCGGGTGCGTGGCCGCCTGCAGGCGGTGATCGACCGGGTCCAGGAGTCGACCGCCGCGCTCAAGGACGCGGTGATCATGCTCGACAGCGACGGCAACCTGGAATGGTGGAACCGCGCCGCCGAGACCCTGCTGGGCCTCAAGACGCCCCAGGACAGCGGCCAGCCGGTGACCAACCTGGTACGCCATCCGCGCTTCAAGGAATACTTCGAGCAGGACAACTACGAGGAAGCCCTGGAAATCCCGTCGCCCACCAATGACCGGGTGCGCATCCAGCTGTACCTCACGCGCTATGGCAACAACGAACACTTGATGCTGGTGCGCGACGTGACCCGCATCCATCAGTTGGAACAGATGCGCAAGGATTTCGTCGCCAACGTCTCTCACGAGTTGCGCACGCCCTTGACGGTGATCTGCGGCTACCTGGAAACGCTGCTGGACAACGTCGAAGAGGTCAACCCGCGCTGGAGCCGTGCCTTGCAGCAGATGCAGCAACAAGGCTCACGCATGCAGACCCTGCTCAACGACCTGCTGCTGCTGGCCAAGCTGGAAGCCACCGACTACCCCTCGGACAACCACCCCGTGGCCGTACAGAGCCTGCTGCAGACCATCAAGAACGATGCCCAGGCCCTGTCCGGCGAGCGCGGCCAGCACATCACCCTGGAAGCCGACCCGACGGTGCTGCTTAAGGGCAGCGAGGGCGAGTTGCGCAGCGCCTTTTCCAACCTGGTGTTCAACGCCGTGAAGTACACCCAGGACAAAGGCACGATCCGCATCCGCTGGTGGGCCGACCAGCAGGGCGCGCACCTGAGCGTGCAGGATTCGGGGATGGGTATCGACAGCAAGCACTTGCCGCGCCTTACCGAGCGTTTCTACCGCGTCGACTCCAGCCGCAACTCCAACACCGGCGGCACCGGGCTGGGCCTGGCGATCGTCAAGCATGTGCTGTTGCGCCACCGGGCCCGCCTGGAAATCAGCAGCGTACTGGGCCACGGCAGCACCTTTACCTGCCACTTTGCGCCGATCCAGGTCAGCCGTTCGCAAGCCATTGCGGTGAAGGATTAATCTGAAAATACCCCCCCACCTCCTGTGGGAGCTGGCTTGCCTGCGATAGCATCACCTCGGTGCATCTGTAAGACCTAGGCGCCTGCATCGCAGGCAAGCCAGCTCCCACATAAGCCCAATGCAGCAGGCATTCACGGATCCACCCGGCAGCCGCCACTAGGCAAGCGCCCCGTCAGCCGCTACATTGCCTGACTTGTGCCCGCCCTTGAGGCACTGCCATCACCCCTTTTTGAACACACGGAACCCGCAAAACCCCATCATGGACCCTTCCCCTGGTATCACCCTCGCGACACTCTTCGCCGATTTCGGCATGATTCTTTTTGCACTGATCCTGGTACTGCTCAACGGTTTCTTCGTTGCGGCGGAATTTGCCATGGTCAAACTGCGCGCCACCCGGGTCGAGGCGATCGCCCACACCAATGGCTGGCGCGGGCAGATCCTGCGCACCGTCCACAGCCAGCTCGACGCCTACCTGTCGGCGTGCCAGCTGGGTATCACCCTCGCCTCCCTGGGCCTGGGCTGGGTCGGTGAGCCGGCCTTCGCGCACATCCTGGAGCCGCTGCTGGGCGCCATGGGCGTCGAATCGGCCGAAGTGATCAAGGGCGTGTCGTTCTTTGCCGCCTTCTTCGTGATTTCCTACCTGCACATCGTGGTCGGCGAGCTGGCGCCCAAGTCCTGGGCCATTCGCAAGCCCGAGTTGCTGTCGCTGTGGACGGCGGTGCCGCTGTACCTGTTCTACTGGGCCATGTACCCGGCGATCTACCTGCTCAACGCCAGCGCCAACGCGATCCTGCGCATCGCCGGCCAGGGCGAGCCCGGCCCGCACCACGAGCACCATTACAGCCGCGAAGAACTCAAGCTGATCCTGCACTCCAGCCGTGGCCAGGACCCCAGCGACCAAGGCATGCGCGTGCTGGCCTCGGCCGTGGAAATGGGCGAGCTGGAAGTGGTGGACTGGGCCAACTCCCGGGAAGACCTGGTGACCCTGGACTTCAACGCCCCGCTCAAGGAAATCCTCGCGCTGTTCCGCCGCCACAAATTTAGCCGCTACCCGGTGTACGACGCCGTGCGCGGTGAGTTTGTCGGCCTGCTGCATATCAAGGATTTGCTGCTGGAACTGGCGGCCCTGGACCATATCCCCGAGTCGTTCAACCTGGCCGAGCTGACCCGCCCGCTGGAGCGCGTGTCACGGCACATGCCGCTGTCGCAATTGCTGGAGCAGTTCCGCAAGGGCGGCGCGCACTTTGCCCTGGTGGAGGAAGCCGACGGCAATATCATCGGCTACCTGACCATGGAAGACGTGCTGGAAGTGCTGGTGGGCGATATCCAGGACGAACACCGCAAGGCCGAACGCGGCATCCTCGCCTACCAGCCGGGCAAGCTGCTGGTGCGTGGCGACACGCCGCTGTTCAAGATCGAGCGCCTGCTGGGCATCGACCTGGACCACATCGAGGCCGAAACCCTCGCCGGCTTGATCTACGACACCCTGAACCGGGTGCCGGAAGAGGAAGAAGTCCTGGAAGTCGAAGGCCTGCGGATCATCATCAAGAAGATGAAAGGCCCGAAAATCGTGCTGGCCAAGGTGCTGATGCTCGACTAAGCCCTTTGTAGGCGTCGGCTTGCCGGCGCCTACAGGCCCGACGCAAAGTTGGGCAAGGCCTGTACCGGCTGCGTGAACTCATACGGAATCGATACCCACCCCGCCCCCGTATCGCGCTGCACCACAAAATGCAGGTGTGGCCCGCTGCTGTTGCCGGTATTGCCCGACAGCGCCAGCGGGCTGCCCACGCCCACCCGCTGCCCGTCCCTGACGCTGACCGAACCCTGCTTGAGGTGCAGATACACGCCCTGGGTGCCGTCATCGTGCAGCACCCGCACAAAGTTGCCCGACGGGTCACTGCCACGTCCCGATTGGCTGTTCTCGGTCTTCACCACCACCCCGCCCCGTGCCGCGATGATCGGCGTGCCCTCGGGCATGGCAATGTCCATGGCGTAGCGGCTCTTGACGTCAGAATGACTGAACGTGCCGCCAGGGCCCTGGGTCAGGCGGAACGGACCGCCGCGCCAGGGCAAGGGATAGCTCTGGAACTGCAGATGACGGGCAGGCTGGGGATCAAGCCCCTGGCGCTTCTGCGGCGCGACCCGGCGCTCCTGGAACACAAACGCCTGGGCGCCGGGGGTCTTCTGGTCACTGAAAAACACCACGCCACGGGCATCGGTGGAACGATAGAGGGTCATGGCCAGGGTCGATGAGGCGACCGTACACAGGCCACAAAACAGCAAAAAACGCACAAGCATGGGAGAAACCTGCCGGGTATGACTGAACGGCAGACTAGCAAGGGTTCATGACAATGTTGTGTGGACCGGCTTCTACAGTTGATCGTGGTGTGCTGCGCTACGCACCCGGCACAAAATGCTTCTGCGCCGTACCCCGGGCGATCAGGCGGGAGATGTAGTCGAGCTTCTGCGCATCCTGGTCGACAAAGCGGAAGGTCAGTTGCAGCCAGTCGCTGTCGGGGCGTGGTTCATAGGCGACAATGGCATGCAGGTAGCCATTGAGGCGGGCGGTCTCGGCGTTCTCGCCTTGCTCAAGGTCCAGCACCGCGCTTTCCAGCACCTGGGGCAGGACGTCGCCACGGCGCACCACCAGCAACGCCTCCTTGATGCTCAGGGCCTTGATCACACATTGCTGGGTGCCACTGGACAGGCGCAACTGGCCCTGGCCCCGACCGCTGGTGGCCGAGGGGGCTGCCGCAGCCTGCACAGGCGGGGTGCTGAGCAAGCCTTTGCTCGGCGCGGCCACCGGGGCCGGCTTGACCGCTTCGGGCTTGCCGCCGGTCAGGGCGCTGAGGGAGTCGTTGCCAAAGGCCGAGTTCATCTTGGTCGGCGCGCTGGCCAGCAAGGCGTCGAGGCGACCGATCTTGTTCAGGGCCTGCTTGACCTTGTTCAGCAACTGTTCGTTGGTGAAAGGCTTGCTGACGTAGCCGGAAACGCCGGCCTGGATGGCCTGGACTACGTTTTCCTTGTCGCCGCGGCTGGTGACCATGACAAACGGCATGGTTTTGAGTTGCGGTTGCTCACGGCACCAGGTCAACAATTCCAGGCCGGACATTTCCGGCATTTCCCAGTCGCACAGCACCATGTCGAAGGTTTCGCGCATCAGGATGGCCTGGGCCTTTTTGCCGTTTACCGCATCTTCAATCCTGATGCCGGGGAAGTAGTTACGCAGGCACTTCTTCACCAGGTCGCGAATAAACGAGGCGTCATCCACCACCAATACACTGACTTTACTCATCGACCCTTCATCCTCTCAAAACCCCGGCAAGCAAAATGCTTAACTGATGGCATCTTGCCAAAAACTTGTCAGTCACGCCGGGACTTTATGGCAGCCCGCAGCGCAAAACTCTACGCCACAAACGCAAACGCCCGACCAGAGGTCGGGCGTTTATTTCTCGGGCAATCTTACTTATCGTCAGATTCGGCCGGAACATTAGGGATTTGATCGGCCGTGCCTTCAACTTCGGCCTTCATGCGCTTGAGGCCCATGTGCCGTACGTCGGTGCCGCGCACCAGGTAAATCACCAATTCCGAGATATTGCGTGCGTGGTCGCCGATCCGCTCCAGGGAGCGCAGCACCCAGATGATGCTCAAGACCCGCGAGATAGAGCGCGGGTCTTCCATCATGTAGGTCGCCAGCTCACGCAGGGCGGTCTTGTACTCGCGGTCGATGATCTTGTCGTACTGGGCCACCGACAACGCCAGGTCGGCGTCGAAGCGCGCAAAGGCATCCAGCGCGTCGCGCACCATGTTGCGCACCTGGTCGCCGATGTGGCGCACTTCGACATAACCGCGCGGCGCTTCGCCTTCTTCGCACAACTGGATGGCGCGACGGGCGATCTTGGTGGCTTCGTCGCCGATACGCTCCAAATCGATCACCGACTTGGAAATGCTGATGATCAAACGCAGGTCGGACGCCGCCGGCTGGCGACGGGCGAGGATGCGCAGGCATTCCTCGTCGATATTGCGTTCCATCTGGTTGATCTGCTCATCGATCTCGCGCACTTGCTGGGCCAGGCCCGAGTCGGCCTCGATCAGCGCGGTCACCGCATCGTTGACTTGCTTCTCCACCAGCCCGCCCATGGCCAGGAGGTGGCTGCGCACTTCCTCAAGCTCGGCGTTGAACTGCGCGGAGATGTGGTGGGTAAGGCCTTCTTTGCTAATCATGTTGGCGTCCTTGGAGCGTCCGGTAAGGTGCGGAGAACCGCAGCGTCAGTGCAATCAGAACCACAGCTTCCTAGCCGTAGCGACCGGTGATGTAGTCTTCGGTCTGCTTCTTCGCCGGATTGGTGAACAGGGTGTCGGTATCGCCGAACTCCACCAGTTTGCCCATGTACATGAACGCGGTGTAGTCGGAAACCCGCGCCGCCTGTTGCATGTTGTGGGTCACGATGACGATGGTGAACTTGGACTTGAGTTCGTAGATCAGCTCTTCGACTTTCAGCGTCGAGATCGGGTCGAGTGCCGAGCACGGTTCGTCGAGCAGCAGCACTTCCGGCTCCACGGCGATGGTCCGGGCAATCACCAGACGCTGCTGCTGGCCGCCGGACAGGCCGAGGGCCGACTCGTGCAGGCGGTCCTTGACCTCGTCCCACAGCGCCGCGCCTTTAAGGGCCCACTCGACCGCTTCGTCGAGGATGCGCTTTTTGTTGATGCCCTGGATGCGCAGGCCATAGACCACGTTTTCGTAGATGGTCTTGGGGAACGGGTTGGGCTTCTGGAACACCATGCCCACCCGGCGACGCAGCTCGGCCACGTCTTCGCCCTTGCGGTAGATGTTGCTGCCGTAGAGGTTGATCGCGCCTTCCACACGGCAACCGTCCACCAGGTCGTTCATGCGGTTGAAGGTGCGCAGCAGCGTGGACTTGCCGCAGCCCGACGGGCCGATAAAGGCGGTCACGCGTTGCTTGGGGATGTTCATGCTGACGTCGAACAGTGCCTGTTTCTCACCGTAGTACAGGCTCAGGCCCGGGACTTCGATGGCCACGGTTTCTTCAGCCAGGCTCAGGCTCTGCTTGTCGCGACCCAGGGCTGACATGTTGATGCCGTGGGAATGGGTTTCATGTTGCATGGGATGCTCCCTGTGCTACCAATTCGTTGTGTGGGAGGGGGCTTGCTCCCGATAGCGGTGTATCAGAAACACATGTGCTGGCTGGCACACCGCTATCGGGAGCAAGCCCCCTCCCACATTTAATCCGCGTTCACTTCAATTAACTGTCCAGTGCCTTGTACTTTTCGCGCAGGTGGTTACGAATCCATACCGCCGACAGGTTCAGCGTGGCGATCACCAGCACCAGCAGGAACGCGGTGGCGTACACCAGCGGACGTGCCGCCTCGACGTTGGGGCTCTGGAAGCCGACGTCGTAGATATGGAAGCCCAGGTGCATGATCTTCTGGTCCAGGTGCAAGTACGGGTAGTTGCCGTCCAGCGGCAGCGACGGCGCCAGTTTCACCACACCCACCAGCATCAGCGGCGCCACTTCACCGGCGGCGCGGGCCACGGCCAGGATCATGCCGGTCATCATCGCCGGGCTGGCCATGGGCAGGACGATTTTCCACAGCGTTTCCGCCTTGGTCGCACCCAGGGCCAGGGAACCTTCACGCACGGTGCGTGGGATGCGCGCCAGGCCTTCTTCGGTGGCCACGATCACCACCGGCACCGCCAGTAGCGCCAGGGTCAGCGAGGCCCACAACAGACCCGGCGTACCGAAGGTCGGTGCCGGCAGGGCTTCGGGGAAGAACAGGCGGTCCACCGAACCACCCAGCACGTACACAAAGAAGCCCAGGCCGAACACGCCGTAGACAATCGCCGGGACGCCCGCCAGGTTGTTCACCGCGATACGGATGACACGGGTCAACGTGTTCTGCTTGGCGTATTCACGCAGGTAGACCGCCGCCAGCACGCCGAACGGGGTCACGATCATCGCCATGATCAGGGTCATCATCACGGTGCCGAAGATCGCCGGGAAGATCCCGCCTTCGGTGTTGGCTTCCCGTGGGTCGTCGCTGAGGAACTCCCAGACCTTGCTGACATAGAACCCCATCTTGGTCAGGGTGCCCATGGCGTTCGGCTGGTAGGCGTGCACCACATGGCCGATATTGATCTCAAGCTCTTTGCCGTTGGCATCGCGGGCCGTGAGGCTGTCGCGGTTGAACTGGGCATGCAGGTCGGTCAGGCGCGCCTCGACGGCCTGGTAACGCGCATTCAGCTCGGCGCGCTCGGCATCCATATCGGCCTGGGCGGCGGCGTCGAGCTGGCCGCTGAGTTCCAGTTTGCGGCCGTGCAGGCGGATCCGCTCAAGGCCCGCGTTGATCGCGCCAATATCGCGCTTCTCAAGAGTCTTGAGATCGGCCGCCAGCCTGTTCACCCGCTCAACCCGCGCCTGCAGCTCCGGCCAGGCCGCCTCGCCTTCGGCGATGACCTTGCCGTCCTGCTTGACGTTGACCAGGGTGCCGTAGAAGTTGCCCCACTCACGACGCTCAATGGCCATCAGCTCAGCAGGCGTGGTCTGGTTGGTCAGCCATTCGCCGACGATCCACGTGAAGTCATTGCCGTTCAAGTCACGGTTGCCGACCTTGATCAGCTCGCGGGTCATGAACTCCGGGCCAGCCTCCGGCACTGGCAGGCCTGCGCTTTTCAGGCGCTCGCGTGGCACTTGTTCTTTCTGTACCACTTCGCCGATGACGATGTGGTTGGCCTGGCCCGGCACGTTGTAGTTGGCTTGGATCAGGTCGGCCGGCCAGAAGTGACCCAGGCCACGCACGGCAATCACAGCCAGCAAACCAATGGTCATGATGACCGCGATGGCCACCGCGCCACCGCTGATCCAGACGCCAGGGGCGCCGCTCTTGAACCATCCATTCAGGGAGTTCTGTTTCACAGACTTCTACCTTTCTTAAAGCGACGAGTATTTCTTGCGCAGACGCTGACGGATCAGCTCGGCGAGGGTGTTCATGATGAAGGTGAACAGCAGCAGCACCAGCGCCGAGAGGAACAACACCCGGTAATGACTGCCGCCCACTTCCGACTCGGGCATTTCCACCGCGACGTTGGCTGCCAGGGTGCGCAGGCCTTCAAACAGGTTCATTTCCATGACCGGGGTGTTACCCGTGGCCATCAGCACGATCATGGTCTCGCCCACCGCACGGCCCATGCCGATCATCAGCGCCGAGAAAATCCCGGGGCTGGCAGTCAGCAACACCACGCGGGTCATGGTCTGCCATGGCGTAGCACCCAGGGCCAGGGAGCCCAGGGTCAGGCCACGGGGCACGCTGAACACGGCGTCTTCGGCGATGGAGTAGATGTTCGGGATCACCGCAAAACCCATGGCCAGGCCGACGACCAGGGCGTTGCGCTGGTCATAGGTGATGCCCAGGTCGTGGGAGATCCACATGCGCATGTCACCACCGAAGAACCAGGTTTCCAGGTACGGGCTCATGTACAGCGAGAGCCAGCCCACAAACAGGATCACCGGGATCAGGATCGCGCTTTCCCAGCCATCCGGCACCCGCAGGCGGATCGACTCAGGCAGGCGGCTGAAGACAAAGCCGGCGACGAGGATGCCAATCGGCAACAGCATCAGCAGGCTGAAAATCCCCGGCAGGTGCCCTTCGACATACGGCGCCAGGAACAGGCCGGCGAAGAAGCCGAGGATCACCGTCGGCATCGCTTCCATCAGCTCGATCACCGGCTTGACCTTGCGGCGCAGGCTCGGGGCCATGAAGTAGGCGGTGTAGATCGCCGCGGCAATGGCCAGGGGGGCGGCCAGCAGCATGGCGTAGAACGCGGCCTTGAGCGTACCGAAGGTCAGTGGCGCCAGGCTCATCTTGGGTTCAAAGTCGCTGTTGGCAGCGGTCGATTGCCAGACGTATTTAGGCTCGTCGTAGTTTTCGTACCAGACCTTGCTCCACAACGCGCTCCAGGACACTTCCGGGTGCGGGTTGTCGAGGGTCAAGGGCTGCAGCTTGCCGCCGGCTTCGACGATCACACGGTTGGCCCGTGGCGACATGCCGAAGAGGCCCTGGCCTTCGACCACCGGGTCCACCAGCAGGGTGCGGTGCGCGGTGCTGTGGAACACCCCGAACTGGCCAGCGGCATCCAGGGCGGTAAAGCCTTTGCGCCGCTCTTCCGCGGTGATTTCCACCACCGGCGTGGTGCCCATCTGGAAGGTACGGATCTGCTTGAGGTGTTGCTCGCCATCCGGGTCGCGGGCCATGAACCACTGGGCCAGGCCACCCTTGGAGTCACCGACGATCAGCGAAATACCGCCCACCAGCTGGGTGCTGGCGGTGATTTCGGCGCTGCCATCTTCCAACAATTTGTATCGACCGTTGAGGCTGTTGTCCCGCAGGCTGAACACATCGGCCAGGGCGCGACCGTTGATCACATACAGCCATTGCTGGCGCGGATCGACAAAGATCGCTTTAACAGGCTCGGTCATCTGCGGCAGGTCGATGCGCTTCTGCTCGCTGACCACTTCGCCGGTCATCATGTTTTCTTCGCGGCTCACCGACAGCACGTTCAGGTGCGAGCCGGCGGAACCGGCAACGATCAGCGAGGTGTCGGTGGCATTGAGGGCCACGTGCTCCAGCGGCCGACCGGCTTCATCGAGCACCATCGGCGCTTCGCCGTAAGGGTATTCGATCTCGGGCGAAATGGTCTTCTTGCCGTCCGGGTAGGACACTTTATAAGAGTGGCGGAACACCAGGGACTGGCCATTGGACAGGCCAAGGATCACCAGCGGGCTGCCTGGCTGGTCTTTACCGATGGACACCACGCTGGCGCCGGCCGGCAGGGCCAGGTCGACACGCTTGAGTTCCACGCCGCTGTCGACACTGAAGAACAACGCCTGACCTTTGTCGGAAACCCGCATGGCGACCTGGTTCTGTTCTTCCAGGGAGATCAGCAACGGCTTGCCGGCATCCTGCATCCAGGCTGGGGTCAGGGCGTCGTCCTTGGTCAGGCTGGCACCCTGGAACAGCGGCGCGACCACATAGGCCAGGAAGAAAAAAATCAGCGTGATAGCGCCGAGGACGGCAAGACCGCCGACCAGTACGTACCAACGGGTCAGGCGGTCCTTGAGCGCGCGGATGCGGCGCTTGCGTTGCAGCTCAGGCGTATTGAAGTCAATGCGCTTGGGAGGAGAAGTCGTCGTCATGGTGGAATTGGCCAGATCATTCATGCGCACACCCTAGCGATCCTGTATGACAGAAAGATGACAATGCAGTGACGCAAAAAATCCGCCGCGTAGCAGAGCTGGCAGCGGACCGAAAAATTAGCGGTGTAGGCCGCTTGTTGTGGAAGCGGGCTGGCCCGCGATGGCATCAACGCGATTTCAATTTAAACCGTGTCGCCAGCATCGCGGGCCAGCCCGCTCCCACACAAGAGCATGCCTCTACACCAGGTAGTGCAGGCTTATTTGCCTTCTTTCAGACCCAGGTCAGCCAGTGCCTTGGCGGCAACTTTGGCTGGCAGTGGGATGTAGCCATCCTTGACGACAACTTCCTGGCCCTGTTTGGACAGAACCAGCTTCACGAACTCGGCTTCCAGCGGGGCCAGAGGCTTGTTCGGGGCTTTGTTGATGTACACGTAGAGGAAGCGCGACAGCGGGTACTTGCCGTTCAGGGCGTTCTCTTCGGTGTCTTCGACGAACTCGCCGCCTTCTTTCTTGGCCAGGGCCACGGTTTTCACGCTGGCGGTCTTGTAGCCGATGCCCGAGTAACCAATGCCGTTCAGCGAAGAGCTGATGGACTGCACGACCGAAGCCGAGCCTGGTTGTTCGTTGACGTTTGGCTTGAAGTCACCTTTGCACAGGGCTTCTTCCTTGAAGTAGCCGTAGGTGCCGGATACCGAGTTACGACCGAACAGTTGCACTGGCTTGTTGGCCAGGTCGCCGGTCACGCCCAGGTCGCCCCAGGTCTTGGCATCAGCCTTGGCGCCGCACAGGCGAGTCGACGAGAACACGGCGTCGACCTGGGCCATGGTCAGGTGCTTGATCGGGTTGTCTTTGTGCACGAACACCGCCAGGGCGTCTACGGCCACCGGGATAGCTGTCGGCTTGTAGCCGTACTTCTGCTCGAAAGCCTGCAGTTCGTTGTCCTTCATCTTGCGGCTCATCGGGCCCAGGTTGGCAGTGCCTTCGGTGAGTGCAGGCGGCGCGGTGGAGGAACCGGCGGCTTGAATCTGGATGTTTACGTTCGGGTATTCTTTCTTGTAGTTCTCGGCCCACAAGGTCATCAGGTTGGCCAGGGTATCGGAACCGACGCTGGACAAGTTGCCCGATACACCAGTGGTCTTGGTATAGGCCGGAATTGCCGGGTCAACACCAGCGGCCACCGCGTGGGCAGTCGCAACGCCAGCAGCGACAAAAGTCATTGCCGCCATCAAACGCTTCAGTTTCATGCCTTACTCCTAGCAGATAGGGATAGTTGGATCGGGGCCAAGTATCGGTAGGCCGTGTGAACACTCTATGTCTGGAATATGACAATTAGATGAAAGGCCAGTATTGGCAGAAAAAGCAGATGCGCAAGAGAAGCTGAGTAAATGCGGGGCGAAACGAGGAGTTGCGGTCATTCAGAAATACTCTGTAAACGTTGTAGGAACCGGCAAGCCGGTTCCTACAGGGGACTTAGCAGGTTCAGCGCCCCCGCTTCCACAGGTAGGCACCCACCAACATCCCCATGGTGCAGATCACCGCCACGTAGTACGCCGGGCCCATCGGGCTTTCTTTCATCAGCAGCGAGACCACCAGCGGCGTCAAGCCACCGAACACCGCGTAGGCGACGTTGTAGGAGAACGACAGGCCACTGAAACGCACCACCGGCGGGAAGGCCTTGACCATCACGTAGGGCACCACACCGACCACGCCGACGAACAGGCCGGTGAGGGTGTACAGCGGGAACAGCCAGCCCGGGTGGTCCAGCAGGCTGTGATACAGCGTCCATGAGGTCGCGAGCAGCAACGCGCAACCGGCGATCAGCACGCGCCCGGCACCGAAGCGGTCAGCCAGTGCGCCAGAGAGGATGCAGCCCAGGCTCAGGGTGACGATCGCCAGGCTGTTGGCCTGCAACGAGACGGTCGGGCTGAAGTGGTAGATGGTCTGCAACACGGTCGGGGTCATCAGGATCACCACGACAATGCCGGCCGACAGCAGCCAGGTCAGCAGCATCGACAGCACGATGGCGCCACGGTGATCCCGCAGGACCGCACGCAATGGCAGCTCGGCGGCCAGGGTCTTGCGCTGCTGCATTTCGGCAAAGATCGGGGTTTCGTGCAGCCAACGGCGCAGGTACACCGAGAACAGGCCGAACACACCGCCCAGCAGGAACGGGATCCGCCAGGCGTAATCCGAGACCTGCTCCGGGGTGTAGATCGTATTGATCGCGGTGGCCACCAGCGAACCCAGGAGGATCCCGGCGGTCAGGCCGCTGGTCAGGGTGCCGCAGGCGTAGCCGATATGGCGTGGCGGTACATGCTCTGAAACAAAAACCCACGCCCCCGGCACTTCGCCACCAATCGCCGCGCCCTGGATCACGCGCATCAGCAGCAACAGGATCGGGGCCCACAGGCCGATCTGCGCATAGGTCGGCAACAGGCCCATGATCAGGGTCGGCACGGCCATCATGAAGATGCTCAGGGTGAACATCTTCTTGCGCCCCAGCAGGTCGCCGAAATGCGCCATGATGATCCCGCCCAGTGGCCGCGCCAGGTAGCCGGCGGCGAAGATGCCGAAGGTCTGCATCAGGCGCAGCCATTCGGGCATATCAGCAGGGAAGAACAGCTTGCCGACCACCGTGGCGAAGAACACGAAGATGATGAAGTCGTAGAACTCCAGCGCGCCACCCAGGGCGGACAGCGACAGGGTTTTGTAGTCGTTGCGGTTCAGCGGGCGGGCGGGCGGCGCAATGCTTGAAGGCACTGTGGTCATGGCAAGGCTTCTCTTATTAGGTCAGATCAGGAATCCGCAACGGCGTGGGTTTGGCCTGGCAGGTCGGGCAAGATAACAAATTGCCCGCAAAAGCACAGTCTAAACACCTGTACAGCGGTGGGCGCCGCCCCGCAGGCAGGCTGCCTGGCGAGGTCCGCCCTTCCCTCTTTGAATTATTATCGGGGACCAGAAACACCCGCAAATACTGGGGTGCCGGGTTCAAAAGAAACAATGGTCAAACCCCTCAAGTTGCATGACTGTTTTGGCCATTTCCCTGGCGCCTGTAACGCGGTGTAGATAGATGTACAAATATAGGAAACCGAAGGTCGTCGTGCAGGCTATCGACCGATATACTGCCCAGCTTGCACCTGCTTATCAGTGGAAGTTGCGCGAAAACGTCGTTGGCACCGGCCAGCCGATTTCGCAGAGTTTCCCTCAAGGCGCCTTTCGAAAAACGTGACGAACGTAGTATGTTCGGGGCTGAATCGTTTTTCCAAGACGGCTATTCACCGATTACATAGTCCAAGAGTCACGGGTCAGAGGCACCCCCGGCATGATCGAACTCGAACAAGAAGATCCTATCCCGCAAGGCGATCTCGCCCTGCAAATCACCGCGCTGCCCCGTGAGACCAACGGTTTTGGCGATATTTTCGGCGGCTGGCTGGTCGCGCAGATGGACCTGGCCGGCACGGCAATGGCCAGCAAGGTCGCCGGTGGCCGCGTGGCCACCGTAGCGATCGATCGCATGGCCTTCCTGGTTCCGGTGGCGGTGGGCGCGCAGTTGTCCTTCTACACCCAGGCCCTGGAAATCGGCCGCAGCTCGATCCAGATGATGGTCGAAGTGTGGAGCGATGACCCGCTGTCCAGCGAATGGCGCAAAGTCACCGAGGCGGTGTTTGTATTCGTCGCCATTGATGGCAGCGGGCGCACCCGGTCGGTTCCGTCGCGAGCGCGTTAAACCTCGCGGCGGTTTGGCGGTCCATTGCCCCATTGCCTGTGATTCAAGAGAGCCTTGTATGCCTACGCCCCACGTTGAAACCGTGAAAATGGATGAGCTGGACTGCTGGCGCATCCGCCACAACGGCGCCCAAGTGCTGGTGGCCCAACAGGGGGCGCACCTGTTCAGTTACCAGCCCGCTGGCGCAAAACCGGTGATCTGGCCCAATGACCAGGCGGTGTTCAAGGCCGGCAAAGGCATCCGCACTGGCGTACCCGTATGCTGGCCGTGGTTTGGCGTGTTCGAGCGCAACCCGCAAAGCGTCAAGGCGATGCGCCAGAGCGACCAGCCAGCGGGCGCCCATGGTTTCGCGCGCACGGCCATCTGGACCTTGGCCGGCGCCGAAGACAACCGGGTTGAGCTGGTGCTACCGGCACCGGCGGGCGGTTTCCCGGGCTGGCCGCACCAGGTCGATCTGAAAATGAGCATCCTGTTGGATGAGCAACTGCATATCAGCCTGAGCAGCCACAACCGTGGCGCCGACACGGTGACGATCAGCCAGGCGCTGCACAGCTACTTCGCCGTCAGCGACGTGCGCAAGGTGCAGGTCGCAGGCCTGGATGGGCTGGACTACATCGATACCGCCGACGGCTGGGCGACCAAAAAGCAAGCCGGCCTCCTGCACTTTACTGCCGAGACGGACCGCATCTACCTCGACACCCCGGCACAATTGAACATCGTT
This sequence comes from Pseudomonas sp. GW821-FHT01D09, assembly GCF_059422465.1. NCBI lineage: Bacteria > Pseudomonadati > Pseudomonadota > Gammaproteobacteria > Pseudomonadales > Pseudomonadaceae > Pseudomonas > Pseudomonas sp. GW821-FHT01D09. Next base: position 307 of record NZ_JBWKWY010000005.1, on the reverse strand, counting down.
GATAACGACTGGCAACGCCGGATCCAGCTCACCAGCCAAGGATCAAAATCGACGGTGATCTGGAACCCCTGGACTGAACGCGCCAAGGCGTTCGATGACATGGCCGACGATGGCTGGCAGGGCATGCTGTGCATCGAAACGGCCAATGTGCTGGACGATGTGGTGGTGCTGGCACCGGGCGCAAGCCATACCATGGGTGTGAGCATGGCCAGCCTGCCCCTGTAGACCTAACCAAAATGTGGGAGCGGGCTTGCCCGCGATGGCGGTGTTTCAGCCGATACATTCGGCGACTGATACACCGCCATCG